>JBBSIK010000007.1:0-17891 GCA_038232115.1 Chloroflexia bacterium | reverse complement strand
GCAAAGGGCATAGATGTTAGAGTCGGTAATTTGCGCCTCAAAGGTTCAGGCGCTCTTACAGGTGAATTTGGCAATTCCGAGACAATCGCGCATGGTACCAGGGTAAGCGAGGTAGTGAGCAGCAGGTTCGGCAAGACTATCTTACTTGTGGGTATCTCCGCTCTTGTGGCAATTTTCTTTGCCATACCCCTGGGCGTGTTAGCGGCAGCCAGGAATGGCAGTGGGATGGATAATGGGCTTACTCTTGTCTCGTTCGTAGGATTCTCTGTACCACCTTACACCCTCGGCATCCTTCTCGTCGTGCTGCTCGCCGTAGTTCCTTATCAGTTGCACACAAACAACGGCTGGACATGGTTGCCCTACCTTCCATCAAGCGGCTCGTATGACACAGGCCAGGAAGGCAACATACTCACCCGCATATACCACCTGGCCCTCCCTGTAGTTGCCCTGGTGCTCCCTCAAACAGCCTGGCTTTCCCGGCATGTGCGTTTCTCGATGCTGGAGATCCTGAAGTTGGAGTACATACGCACCGCCTGGGCTAAAGGGCTGCCTATGCACATGATCCTGTTCAAGCATGCTCTTCGCAATGCCCTGATTCCCTTCATCACCTCGGTAGGTTTGATAGTGCCGGTGCTCATCTCAGGTTCCATAATGATAGAAGCGGCGTTCGACTACAATGGTATGGGGCAGTTGTTCTTCAAGGCTTTTGGCGGGTGCCTGGCACCGCCTGAGTTGTATGAGACACAGTGTGCCGGTGGTTCAACGCCGGACCTTCCTGTGCAACTATCGCTAATACTGATTATGGCAGTTGTAGTAGCCATCTCCAATATGCTGGCCGATATACTCTACGTAGCGGCAGACCCGCGCATCGACCTTAACAAGAAGGTGCGAGCATGACAGGCTAAATCTCCAAGGCATGCCCCCTCGCTACGAAGCCGTTTGCTCCCTTGATAAGCATCGCCACCCACCACAACGGGTGACTCTGTGTATCCTATAGAACCCACTTCCACTTACCGCATCACGTTTCACTCGTCACGCTCCACGTTTTACGTTTCACCCTTCACATGCTATAATCCCCACATGCAAGGCAGTCCTATACTAGAGACCAACCTGCCCCTTCCGTTGTTCCGCCGGGGCAAGGTTCGTGATACCTATGATCTCGGCTCGGAATTGCTCATGATCGCTACCGACCGGATTTCGGCTTTCGGCTCGGTGCTTCCCACGGGCATCCCTCATAAGGGCCAGGTGCTTACTGCTCTCTCTGCGTTCTGGTTCCGGCTCACGCCTGGTATCATGCCTAATCACATGCTAACTATTGACAGGCGGCAGTTCCCATTCGACTGGCGCTCGTGGCCGCAGGAGCAGCAAGAGCAGATACGCGGGCGGGCAATGCTCGTGAAGAAAGCCGAGCGCATAGACATAGAGTGCGTGGTGCGCGGCTACCTGGCCGGTTCCGGTTGGGCCGAATACGAGAAGACAGGCACAGTCGCGGGTATTAAGCTGCCGCATGGCGTCGAACCGAGCCAGCAACTACCTGAGCCGATATTCACCCCGGCTATCAAGACTGCTGGTGGGCAGGATGAAACTGTGACATTCGGGCGCGTGGCCGAGATGTTGGGGCAGGAGCGGGCCGAGCAACTCTGTGACGCCACCCTCAAGATTTATGCGTTAGTGGCCGAGCACACCCGTCAGCGCGGCATCATTGTCGCCGATACTAAGCTGGAGTTCGGCATGCTGGATGGACAGTTGATCGTGATCGACGAGATAGTGACGCCCGACTCGTCGAGCTTCTGGGAGGTGCGCAAATATAGGTATGGCGAGAACCAGTTGAGCCTCGACAAACAGTATGTGCGCAACTGGCTTCTGAAGTCCGGTTGGAATCGCGAATCGCCCGCCCCCGCTTTGCCCCATGATGTAGTCCAGAAGACCTCTGAGAACTACCTGGAAGCCTACAAACACATTACGGGACGTGAACTCCTCCCCGAACTGGAGAGACAGTAGCCAGGAGTCAGGGGTCAGAGGCCAGGAGTAGGGGCTAGTACACACAGAGATGCAAAGGTTATGTTAGGGGTTCTGGTCTAACTGCTAGTCCCTGGTCCCTACTCCTGAAAGGCTATACCATGACCCGGCGCATAGACGGCGTATCTCGCATACTTGCTGTTGCCAGCGGCAAAGGCGGCGTGGGCAAAACCACGGTGACAGTCAATCTGGCACTGGCGCTGGCGGCAAGTGGCGCGAAGGTCGGGCTGTTCGATGCCGACATCTACGGGCCAAACGTGCCCCTTATGCTTGGTGTGCGTCGCACTGAGGGGTCGCACAGCGCTTTTTTGCCGATAGGCCGCGCCCGTTCGGACCCCTATATCAAGCCTCTGGACCGTTTCGGCCTCAAAGTGATGTCTATCGGCCTGTTGGTGGGCGAGAAGCAGGCGGTTATGCCCGACCCGCGCTACGCCGGCCTCGTCGTAACCCGCACGCTACAGGATATAGTCTGGGGCGACCTAGACTACCTGCTGGTGGACCTGCCTCCAGGCACCGGCGAGCCGCAGCAGAGCCTTATTACGACGGTACAGGTGGACGGCGTGGTGGTGGTCACGACACCGCAGGACATGTCGCTGATGGACACGGGGCGGTCGTTGGAGCTTTACCGGCGGGAGGAAGTCCCTATCCTGGGCGTCGTGGAGAATATGAGCTACCTGATTTGTCCCGATTGCGGCAAGCGCATAGAAGTGTTCCACCGCACCGAACATGATTGGGCAGTCGAGGACAAACAGGTGGAAGTGCTGGGCCGCATCCCGCTGGACATCCAGATCAGCCGAGGCATAGACGCCGGTCACCCTCTACTCAGCCCTACATCTCTCGATGACAAGACGACTGTTTTCAGGGAAATAGCGGCACGTGTAGCCGAGAAACTGAAATAGTGCTGAGACTGGCCGGTAAATGTTCACCAGCTTCTTTGGAAAGATGTTCGTGCCTTCCCATTATAGCCTCGGCTATATCATGCAATGTAGACATTAAACAGCACCCTTCTTCCCCGCCGCTTTCTCTTGTTCCAGGCAGCATTCCAGCAGGTGTATCACTGCGCGCTCTTCGGGCTTTAGGCCGATGCCTTTCCCATCCCCAACGACCAGGTCTTTCTCCTCGCCAGTGAGCAAGGCCAGCATCGTGCCGTCCATATAGGTCTGCAGCACGGAAGGATGGATGTACGATTTGCGGCAGATGGCGGGTGTATTGCCGAGTCTCTCCGATACTTGCTTTACGGCGGCCACTATGTTCTTCTTCGTCTTTGTGGCGGTATCTCCCTGCTCCATAGCCTGCAATGCCACGGTGGCTAGCACGGTGCCGCCCCATGTGCGGAAGTCCTTAGCTGTGAAGTGCTGCTCCGTGATCTCGTGCAGGTACGTGTTGACATCATCGGAATCGATGGTTCGCTTATGCCCTTCTTCGTCGAGGTAGCCAAATAGCTCTTGCCCCGGCAACTCCTGCAATCGCTTCACCACGCGGGCCAGACGGGGGTCTTCGACGGTGATGCTGTGGTGCTTGCCGCTCTTGCCCCTGAACTTGAAACGCACCTTCGTGGGGGTTACGCTGATATGTCTGCACCGCATAGTGGTCAGGCCGAACGATTTATTGGTGCGAGCGTACTCCTCGTTGCCTACGCGGATGTACGTAGTTTCGAGGAGATTGACCACTGTGGCGAGCGCTTTCTCTTTGGAGAGGTTGTGCCTGCTCATGTCCTTTTCCACTCTCTCGCGTATATGCGGCAGGGCGTGGCCGAACTCGATCATGCGAGTGTACTTGGTCTCATCGCGCACCTCTCGCCACCGCTCGTGATAGCGGTACTGCTTGCGGCCTTTTTCGTCGCGCCCGGTGGCCTGTATATGCCCATTCGCATGCGGCGAGATCCATATCTCGGCCCAGGCGGGCGGTATAACCAGAGCTTTGATGCGCTCCAGCTCCCTCTTATCCGTGACCCGCCCGCCTTTCGCATCTATGTAGGTGAAGCCTTTTCCCACTTTCTTGCGCTTGATGCCCGGCCTTTTGTCGGTCCCATATCGCAGCCCCGCCGCCTTCGCCGACTCGACCGGGTCTTCTATGTGTTCCGCTGTTGTTTCGTGCTTCTTCTCGTTGGTAGTTGCCATAATTTGCCCTGGTGCAATTGTCATGCCAGAACGGATAGGAACGAAACCATCTGGTGCCACCCCAGGCTCAATTATGAAAATAAGAGGTAAAAGATGGGGGACACCCCCAGCCCCGTCAGGGGACTGGCCCCCTGCACCCCCTTTTCATACCGGCGCTGTAGCATACTTTGGCCGGCAATACGCCAACTGCGATTCGCCGTATAATTTAGGTTACACAAATAAAAGGAATCTAGAGGGGTATGACAAATATGGCTACAATGACAAAGGCGAGCAAAAGCAGAATACCGCCGGGGCCTCCCGGCTTGCCGCTGGTGGGAGCGGTGTTCTCATACATGCACAACCCGCTCGATTTCATGCTGGACAACTACAGGCGCTATGGCGAGGTCATACGCATTGATCTGCTGGGTATCAAGGGTGTGGCTTTGCACGGGGCCGATGCCAACCGCATGATCCTCGTTGATAACGCTTCCAACTTCGAGATATCGCCGCTTATAGACCGAGTGCATGCGCGCTGGATAGTGGGCAATGGCCTCCTGTTCATAGATGACCCCGATCACAAGCAGCAACGTCGCCTGATGATGCCCGCCTTCCACCGCAAGCGCATCGAGGCGTACTCTCACATAATGCGCGAGTCCACCCTCGAGATGCTCGACAGCTGGCAGCCCGGTGTGTCGTTGGACGTGTCAAAGCAGATGCACCAGCTAGCCCTGGTGATCGCTGGGCGCACCCTCTTCAGCATGGACCTGCAAGGCTCGGCTCACGAACTGGGAGACGCGGTGGCTACGCTCGTGAAGGTCATCAGCAATCCGCTCAATATCGGGCTAGCCCAGCTTCCTTTCGATGTGCCGGGTGCTGGCGAGGGAGCCACGCTGCGTCGCGCTCTCCGCCGGATAGATACCACCCTCACCAGGATTATCAAGCAGCATGAGCGCGAGCACCGCGACACCGGCGATGTTGTGTCTATGCTCGTAGCTGCACGCGACGAGGAAGGGGGCCGCCTCACCACAGCGCAGATACGCGACCAGCTACTCACTCTCTTCGTGGCCGGGCACGAGACGAGTGCCAACGCCCTTACCTGGGCCTTCTACCTGCTGGCGCAACACCCACAAGTCACTGCCCGTCTGCTGGGCGAGCTTGACCGGGAACTGCACGGCGAAGCGCCCACTCCTGGGGACCTGGACCGCCTGCCTTATCTTGAGCAGGTGGTGAAAGAGGTCCTGCGCCTCTATCCGCCCGCGCCAAGTGCCAATCGCGTCGCCAAAGAGTCGTTCGAGTGGAAGGGCTACACGATAAATAAGGGCGAACTGGTGAGCTATGTACCGTTCGTGAGTCACCGTATGCCCGGTCAGTTTCCTGAGCCGGAGGTGTTCTTGCCTGAACGGTTCGATCCATCCTACCGCCCGCAGCCGCCGCAGTATGCCTACATCCCGTTCGCCGCCGGCCCGCGCTCCTGCATTGGCGCTGCCTTCGCCACAATGGAGATCAAGGTGGTGCTGGCGATGGTGTTGCAGCGGTTCCGCCTGGACCTGGTGCCCGGCCAGTACATTGAGGCTACTGTACGTACCACAACGCAGCCCAAAGACGGCATCCGTATGCGCCCCCACCCCCAGGACAATCACCCTGAGCGATCCCCAGCCCGCGTGACAGGCAATGTGGTGGGCGCGGGATGATATAGAATGTCGCATTTGGAATGCCCTATATTCCGTTTAGGAACCATCCCGTAAACCAGAAAGGCGGCAAGAACAGAAGAAAAGGGTGGCGTTACTTCTTTCCCTCGAAATCCCCGGCAGCCAGATCACATAGCTCCCCAATGCTGTTCAGCACTATGTCCGGGTCGGGCTTACGGTACATCTTTGGATCAGCGGCGTAGTGTCCTTGCTTCACCCACACAGTGGTAAGGCAGTCACCCATGAACTCCTTCGCGCCGGCTAGTATCTTCTCTTTGTCGTCTACCAGCACATAGTGGTCCGATGGCAGGCGCTGCATTACGTCCTCGAAGCAGGTCTCCGTGTGCGTGTAGATCAACACTTCGGCGGGGCCACCCACGGCTTCGGTGAGGCCCGCATTGGCGATCTTGCGCGGCTGGTAGTCTTCGTCGCCATCCGATAGGATAGCCACCTCACCCAGCCTGGTCAGGTGCTCAAGCGCCGCCAGTGTGCCTGGATAGACGTACCTTTCGTAGGGCAGGTGGTTTATCACGTCGGCTGCTTTCCCTGCTACCACCTTATCTTGCCAGCTAGTAGCGAAGCGCTTTATTACCTCCGGGTAGCTAACCACGTCAAACTCTTTACGCACCTCCTCGTATAGCTCCCAGAAGCGGTCGGACCCATCTTTGCCGAGCGCCTCCAGTAGCTGCTTCTGCATGTCGCTCTTCGCTCGGTCGTTGTCCAGCAGGGTATTGTCAACATCCAGCAAAAATACCAGCTTGTTATGCTTTCTCTCTTGCATATTGTCTCCTTGTGCAAAGATGGGTTATCAGGCGTAGGGCCTGTGCTAGTGGTCCGTATCGTGCTAGAATCGTACCATCATGGTGAAGACTGCCAATCTGGTGATTACCCACATCTCAGCTAGCCAACATTATCCCGGCGACTAAAGTCACGGGCAACACATACAAAGTCGCCCTGCGGCGACTAACTTGGTACTGTAACTCTGTATAGTCCGCCATGCGGACTTCGTAATCGTAGCCCGTGACTTTAGTCGCCGGGCACAATTGCAGATGTGGGTAATCACCAATGCCAATAGCTTCACAGCAAATGCCTCAACTGAGAGGTAAAGGCAAGACCCCCGCTCTTCGTTCTGCCCTCTACAGCAGGTGGCACGTCGGGATCGGGTGAATTGATGCGTTTTCGTTTGCTTAAGCCGGTGAAAGGAACCCGCTACATGCTTATCTCTCGCAAGCCGCTGCCTTCTATAGCTTTCATTAGTGCGCTGATAATCGCGGGCGTTCTTTGCCTGTTGCCCAACCGCTCGGCTCTTGGCGCTCCGCTGCGGGGTGTGCCCGCCGACACCATAGAGGGGTTGCCTGCAGGCGTGCGAGTGGAGACAGTGCTCACCGGTATGGACAAGCCTATCGCCATGGCATTCGACCCGGCGGGTCGCCTCTTCTACACCGAGAAGGAGAGCGGCAAGGTGCGCATGTTCGCCAATGGCACACTTCAGCCCAACCCGGTGATTACCTTCGATGTGAGCACGTGCTCGGAGCGCGGCCTGCTGGGCATCGCCCTCGATCCCACCTTCAACCAGAACCACTATATATACGTCTACTACACTCAGGGGCCGGGCTGCGGCGCGACCCAAAACAAGGTGGCCCGCTTCGTCGAGACCAACGGCTCAGGCTCCAACCCTAACGTCATCTTCTCGTCGCCGCAGACCGCAGGCAACCACAATGGCGGCAACATCCACTTCGGACCGGACGGTAAGCTTTACATAAGCATCGGAGATAACGCCAACGCCGACAACGCGCAGGATACCTCCGCCAGGAACGGCAAGATGCATCGCATCAATCCCGACGGTAGTATTCCCAACGACAACCCGAAGTTTGGCGGGCCAAACTCGTTGCCTTCGTTGTATGCCATTGGCCTGCGTAACAGTTTCGACTTCGCGTTCGACTCGGTGGTGAAAGGGAGGATATTCGCAAGCGAAAATGGCCCGAACTGTGACGACGAGATGAACCGCATCCAGGCCGGCTTCAACTATGGCTGGCATGCCAACTACCCGTGCGATGACGCGACCCCACCGCAAGACATCAATACCATACCACCGCTGTGGTATCTCCCCACGGGCCAGTGTTGTGAAGCGCCCACCGGCATAACGGTCTACACGGGCAACCAGATACCCCAGTGGAAAGACGGCCTGTTCATGTCGAGCTACCAGGAAGGCGCTAAACTGCGGCACTTCTACCTGAATGGCGACCGCACTGCCCTCACCGCTTCAAAGGTACTGGAGGGCGTGAAGGCGGGCATGGACATAGAGACGGGGCCGGACGGTGCGTTGTACTTTATCGAGGGCGGCGGTTATTCACCTGGCACCCTCAAGCGGTTCGTGGGCGCGGGACAGGTAGGTGCTCCTTCAGCCACCGTGACAGTGCCCGCAGCCCCGTCAGGCACGACTCTTCCAAGTGTCTCTGCCACCACTGTGTCAGGCACAGGCAGCCAGACCTTCCCCGAAACGGGCAAGAGCGTTACAGGCATCTTCCTGGACTACTGGAAAGGGCACGGCGGGCTTCCTCAGCAGGGCTATCCGATTTCAGGCATGATGATGGAGGTGTCGGACCTGAACGGCAAATCATACACGGTGCAGTATTTCGAGCGGGCGGTGTTCGAGATGCACCCTGAGAACCAGTCACCGTTCAATGTGCTACTCTCCCAGCTTGGCACCTACCAATACAAGCGCAAATACCCGAATGGCGCGCCCGATCAGCAGGCCAACACCTCACCCAATACGGTAACTTTCCCGGAGACGGGCAAGAAAGTGGGCGGTGTGTTCCTCGATTACTGGCACAGCCACGGCGGCCTGATCCAGCAAGGCTACCCTATCTCGGAGGAGTTCACCGTAGTGAGCGACCTCAATGGCAAGCCTTACAAGGTGCAGTATTTCGAGCGGGCGGTGTTCGAGATGCACCCGGAGAACCAGCCGCCTTATGATGTGCTACTCTCGCAGTTGGGTACGTTCCAGTACAAGCTCAAGTATGGGAGAGGTGGCGCGGCTGGGCTTCCACTGCCCACTTCTACACCCGACCTGGTCACTAGCCTGCGCCAGCGACCCCTGAACCTGCCCGCGCTCTCCCTTGGGGGTGCCTGTCCTGCAACTCAGGGCAAAGTACAGGCTCTTCCAACTCCGGCATACCCATCAAGTGTCTATGTGTTAGGTAGCGGGCCTGTTTACCTTCAAGCTATTAACAGCGATGCCGCAGGGCTAGTCAATCCTGATGGAACAGCCCGCGCCTTGTCTCAGAACGGTATCTATGGCATAAAGGGACCCTGGATCAGCAAGCCTGACTATCCTGGGCCGATTTTGATCCGAGGCCGCCAGCTTGATGGGCCTAATAAGATTGGCTTTGAATACGGCCAGTCCCGCCAACCACAAGAAGAGATGCGCCTCGATGATGCCAATAATAATGGAACTACCTATGGCTGGAGCTTTTGGCCTTCGGGTATCTCATTCCCCAGTCTGGGCTGCTACGGCTTGCAGATAGATGGTTTGAACTTCACTGACACGATAATCCTGAATGTTGTTGGTCAGCCGTAATCGCCCTTCGTATGGTGCCTATACGACACAAGGCTCAATATTCGGTACTTTCAACTTTCACCTCGGAACTCCCAACCACCTTGTGGTATAATAAGCAATCCGGCTTTTACTGAGGCAGGACTGAACATAGGAGTCGCCTACTTTGCGAGAGATATTGCGCAGGCCGCGCTACTTTTCTATCGGCCAGGACAAGCGGCAGGACACCAGGGATCAGACCAAGTCGGCGAGTGATTTCCCCGAAGACATCTGGACCAAGTGCCCTAAATGCCAGGAGTTGCTGTATGTGCGCGAGCTTGAGAACAATCTCAAGGTCTGCCAGAAATGCGGCTACCATTTCCGCCTTTCCTCCGAGGAGCGTCTCAATTATCTCACCGACGAAGACAGCTTCACGCGTGAAGGTCCCGATTTCACTGCTGCCGATCCTATCGGCTTCGTGTCGCTCCAACAAAAGTACTCGACCAAGCTAAAGGAAACGCGGGCCAAGACCGGGCTGAGTGACGCCGTGGTCTACGGTAGTGGCCGCATTGAGGATGTGCCTGCGGAGGTCTTTGTGGTGGATTTCCGCTTCTTCGGCGGCAGCATGGGTTCCGTATTTGGTGAAGGCCTTGTGCGCGCTGCTCAGGCTGCCATTGATAAAAAGGTGGGGCTTCTCACCGTTTCCGCATCCGGCGGGGCGCGCATGCAGGAAGGCATATTCTCGCTCATGCAGATGGCAAAGACCACCGCCGCGCTCGCCGCGCTCGCAGAGGCCCGCCTGCCCCATATCTCCCTGCTCACCGACCCGACTACCGGCGGTGTGGTCGCCTCTTATGCCACTTCTGCCGATGTGGTGATGGCCGAGCCTGGCGCGCTGATAGGCTTTGCAGGCCCTCGTGTTATCGAGCAGACGATCCGGCAAAAGCTGCCGCCCGATTTTCAGAGTGCCGAATTCCAGCTAAAACATGGTATGCTGGACATGGTAACACCCAGGCGCGAGCTACGCACCACGGTTAGCCGCCTCCTGAGACTGTACCGTCAATAGTTCGCTTTTTATGCTGGCATGGCTTTGCGCCTTGCCTTTTGAGACCTTATGGATACTGAGCGCAAGCAAGACACACCTTCTATCTCGAATAACGGAAACGGTAGCAGTGCTGGCCTCGAAGCCTTGCGCCACTCTGTGCCTCCTGGTATCAGCCGCAAGCCGGATGAGGCACAGGCAGCCGGAGATACACGTACTACGAAATCCCGCGCCGAGATAAACGCCTGGCAGCGCGTGCAACTAGCCCGCCACCCCGACCGGCCTCACGCCCTCGATTACATACAGCGCCTCTGCACTGACTTCGTGGAGATGCATGGCGACCGGCTCTTTGGCGACGATGCAGCTATTGTGGGCGGCCTTGCCTGCTTCGATGGGCGCACCGCTATGATCATCGGGCAGCAGAAGGGCCGCAACACGCGCGAGAATCTCACCCGCAACTTCGGCATGCCATATCCTGAGGGCTACCGCAAGGCCAAGCGCCTCATGGAGCATGCCGCCCGCTTCGGCTTCCCCATCCTCACCTTCATCGACTCGCCCGGAGCCAACCCCGGCGTACCTTCGGAGGAGCGCGGTATGGGTCAGGCTATCGCCGAAAACCTCGTAACCATGTTGACCATAGAGGTGCCTATTATCGCCACGATAATAGGCGAGGGCGGCAGTGGGGGCGCGCTGGCTATTGGAGTGGGCGACCGCGTCTTGATGCTGGAAAACTCGATCTATTCCGTGGCAAGCCCCGAGTCTGCCGCCGCTATCCTCTGGCGAGATGCCGCCCAGGCCAGCGCCGCCGCTCAGTCTATGCGTATCACCGCCCCCGACCTGATGGAGTTCGGCGTTGTGGACGAACTGGTGGGGGAACCTGATGGCGGCGCGCACAACGACCCTGTGGCTACTGTAGATGCCGTGCGCGATGCCATTATCCGCCACCTCAACGACCTACAGTCCCTCTATTCGCTTAAGACGAAGAAGGGCGCTCGCCAACTGCTGGAGGCCCGCCGCCAGAAATACCTGCGCATGGGCGAGTTCATTGAGGGTGGGCAATAAACCCGTAGTTGCGCTCAGGCGCTACTCCTGATTTTCGGCCTTCACGGTGAGCCCGAGCAACCTGACGAACGATACTGCCTGCAACGGGTCCACAATAGCGCCCTGCAATTCGGTGAAGCCCACCTTCAGCCCGTCTACATTCGATCCCCTGAAGTCAGCGCCCTGTAGCTTTGCGCCTCTCATCTCGGCGTTGGACAGATCGCACCCGGCGAACCTCACACCTGAAAGATCGGCGCTCTGGAAATCTGCCTCTACCAAGTCGCAATCCTCAAAGCGCACCGACTTGAGGGTTGCGAAGCGGAAGAGCGCGAGTCTGCCCCTGCACTCCTTAAACAGCACGTCCTGCAACTTCCCCTCCGCCGCTTTAAGCCCTACCATCCTGCACCCTACTATCTCGACACGCTTCAGCCCCGATTGGTACCAGTCCGTATTTGCCAGGTCGCAGTCGTCCAGGCGCACGTCTACCAACTTAAGCCCTGTCAGGTCGGCGTCGCGCATGCTCACGTGGGCCAGGCGGGATGACTCGAAGTTCACGTATTTGGCGATTTGCCCCGTAAAGTTGGCTTGCTCCAGCCTCATGTACTCGTACCGCTCGTGGTCGCGCAGCAGTCCTTCTGATACGCCGTCTGTAGCGAGATCATCCAGTATCCTGGGCTGCTTGATTGCCTTGTGGGGCTTCTTTGGGACTGTCATAGGTTGCTTCTTCTCACGTCTTGCTGCATGTTGTTGGCAGTGAGCGGCCAAGCAAAAGAGCCACCCTTTTGCATGAGGTGGCTCTTTTGCTTGCTTAGTTTGTGCGCCCGGAGGGATTCGAACCCCCGGCATCTTGATTCGAAGTCAAGCACTCTATCCACTGAGCTACGGGCGCATGCTATCGTTAGCCTACATAGTATACCACAGAGGCAGCCGGCGTTACCACGCGAATAGCTCGTTTGCCAGGGCTGATGCAAAGACGTGTATGTAGCAATCAGCAGCCCAAACAGCATAGTGTCATTCCGGACGTAGTGAGGAATCGGCTGGTCGTCGTACTCAATTACAAGATTGCCACTCACTTTCTCTAATTCAGCACTGTCGCATACCTACCCGATTCCTCACTACGCTCGGAATGACAATGTGCTGGTGGGGTATTCAACTCCTACTATGAGCCACTTTGCAGCAGCTCTGGCTCGTTTGCAGTTCGCGCAGTAACACCACATACCTATGTTTACTACATCACACCTGCCACCAGCATCACCGAGGCCAGCGCGCCGAGGACGAACACGCCCAGCCATAGCGCGGGATTGCGGCGGTATAGCGTCCAGCCGTCGGCTGGCGGGTCGCATACTGCGGTGAAGGCCAGCACCAGGACCGAGGCGAGCATTGCCAGGCGCAGCGATGTCCAGCCTGTCAGCAGGTAGATTACGCCAAATACTAGCGCCAGCGCGACGTTCGCAAGAAGGCCTGCGAACATGACAGACGCCGCTGTATTCAGGCCGAGCCTCCCAATCGTACCACTACCTGCCGGCGACAAGCTTGCCGCGCCCACTCCATCCACTGGCACCATGAGAGCGTCGTCGGCCTCTGCCTCGAACTCCGCCTCCCGCGCAAGGGCGGCTTCTTGTACATTAGTTGTATTCCGAGGGCCAGCATTTTTGCCCGCCAGAGGTCGTGCGCCGGAAGCGGATTGCACTCGGGTTGTGGCTCCCCAGCCATACATGAAGCCGAACGGCACCGTTACAATGCCGAGCAACACCCCAAACGGCGACGTATGGTGCAAGGTCGCTCCGCGCATCCTACGGGCGGCTATCTGCTGTACAAGCTCGTTTGCGGCGAAGGCCAGGAAGGCAGCAAGCAGCGCCACGGGCAGGTACGCAAGCGATGCATCTAGCGAACCACGTCCGCCGTGCCACGCCAGTGCCAGCATACCAACCAGTGTGGGCACTGCTATCGCCGTGAGCGCGCCCGCCACGCCGCTACGCGCGGCAACAAGCCGAGGCGACGTGCTTCTGATGCTGTTGTTCAAGGCCTGCGCTGGAGTACCCAGCACGCCTCGGCCCGGTACTAGAATTGTCTTCTTCTTCACTTCATCGAATCGCTTGCGGTCGTTGCGTACGAGGGTGTGAGCGAGCAGCAGCGCAATCAGCGCGATGGCAGGTATACGGCGCAGGGGGTCATCGGAGGGCGGCGCGAGAGGTGCAGGCAGGTTGCCACCGAGGTCGGGCGCGAGCGAGTAGCCCCACGATGCGACGGACGGCCCCACCGATTTGATGACCCGCGCCTGTGCTGCTTCTCCGGCGAGGAAACCGCCCGGCCCTTGCTTGTAAGAGAAAGCAGCCGGGTTCTGCTGGCCCCTGATGTAGCTGGGGCTGATTGTCGAGGCTGATTGCAGGTAGAACTTTGCCAGGTCCTTATTGCCCTGCTCGTTGTAGAGCACCCCCAGATTGCTGAATGCGGGGGCAAGGGCGGGTTGCAGGCCATAGGCTTCCCTATATCTGAGGCCTGTCAGTCCACTCTTATCGCCCGCACTGCTCAGTGCGTCTCCCACCGCTAGCATACCACTCGCAGGCACAAGAGTGCCGTTAGCGGCCCATAGCGGCCTGCCAACGCCCGACATCTGCCTGGCATCACGCACATTACGCACGATAGCGGCCACTCGGAGGGCATTGGCGGACTCTTTCTGCTTCCCCGCACCCGCTAGCAGTATGCTGCCCTGTGTGAGAATATCTGAGGCGTCCGGGTCTGCGCCCACACTTGGTTTGGGCGCTGCGGGATCGTAGCCGTTCTGCTTGAGTATGTCCACACCCCTGGCTGCGCCCGCCGTAGCGCCTTCCATGCGTGCCCAACCAGCCAGCGATGCAGCCCTACCCGCCTGGCCTGCTGGAAGCCCTTTCAAGATGTTCCATGCATCTCGGTAGCTGTCGCGTGCCTTGTTGTTATCGCCTGCGGCTTCGTAAGCATATCCTGAGTAAAGATTGAGCATGCCTGCCTGCGGGGGCGGCTGGCCTGCTGCCTCGCCTTTTATCTGGCCTGCCAGCCTATCTGCGAGATCGCTGTGCCCACCCCTCCCCCAGGCTCGAGCGCGCACAAGGTTGGCGTCGAGTAGTTGTTGGGCGGCGGTATTTGCCTCATACGTCGTGGTGGAAGTGGTGACGGCGCTGGCTACCGAAGTAAGATCGGCCACCAATGGGTCTTTGCCCAATTTGCTGATCGCAAGCTGTGCCTGTCCGAGGGCATTATCGTGGTCGCCCGAGGCTTCAAGGGCCTGGGCATACGACACTATCAAGCGCGGGTCGCCTTGCGCGATACCTGCCGCCAGCCTGTACTCGTCCAGCGCTTCTCCCGTCCTGCCGAGCAGGCTCAACAGTCGCGCCCTATCGTGATGGATGCGTGCTACGAGACTGCCATTGGGGTCGGACTCGTAGATGGCCTTCATGTCATTGAGGAGAGTGCCGTAAGCTTGCTGCTCCATGCCTAGCCGCAACCACTTGTTGTATACACCGGCTGATGCTGTGCCCAACTGCAGCAGGTCCAGATAGGTGCCATAAGCCTCGACCGGGTTGCGGTTGGCCCACTGCGCGTCGGCCATACCCTCGCGTGAAAGGTCGTGTACCTGTGCATATTGGCCCTTCACGCCCTCGGTGGCGTCGGCGGGGGCCGAGATGTTTATCGCGTCTCGGAATGCGTTGATCGCTTCGCCCGGGTTGCCGCCGCGCAGGGCTGACACACCTACCCAGAAGAAAGGCCAGATATTGCTGTCCTTCTGAGCGCCGAACTTGATACCGTTGAAGCCTTCATAAGCAGCAGCGTAGTTGCCCATCAGCAGGTTAGCCAGGCTCCAGTTGTGGGTGTATTCCCACCGTTGTTGGTTGGCGCTGAGCGTCTGTCCGAAGCCAAATAATGCGGTACGCTCATGTTTAGCAAGGTTCTGCGGAGTATCACTGAGCGAGCGCACCAGTTCTAGTGAGGCCAGTCCGTTGATGCCCTGAGCAGCTTTGTCCTCAGTGGACATGAGCTGATTATAGGTAGACTCTATGGTGCTGAGCGCGTCGGCATCAGGTATTGCCGCCAGGCCACTGTCTTTTATCTTAATATTGAGGCTGCCGCTACTCGATGCGAAAAGCTGCCCAATGAGTGCGCGGCGTACTCGCAGACTCGATGGATCGAAGGATAGCACGTCACCCGCTTCGGGCCACACGGAGGCTATATTTTCGCCACTACGCTCGGCCAGTGTCCTATAGGGAAAGATAGCGTCAAACGCATCGCCGCTGCCCAGCGCGATGCCTCTCGGAATTGAGCCTGTGCCGTTTGCGTCCGGCGTGATGAGCGTCGAGGCATCGGGCGCTGCGGCTACGGGGAGCGGCAACAGAGAGAGAAGCAGCATCGCCACCAGCGCCACGGTGGCAAGCAGGCGATGGCCCTCGATAGGTAGATTCGGGTTTCGGACTCCGGTAGCCCTGTACGCGCCAGAGGTTCTTGGTTGGACGTCGCTTGTGCCATTTGCCTGCGGTCGTGCCGGGGCAGAGGTGGTGACCTTGCCGTTCTTGACCGGGTTGGGGGCGCGCCTTTGAGGGTTCCGCGTGGACATTAGCGCTGCTCCTGGGGTGCGTACTTCTGGCCGTCCCACTTCCATACCTGCACGCCGTTACTGTTGTCACCAACTACCTCATATACACCATCATCGTTTAGATCGGCCACATTGAGGTCCAGGTCGGCGTCAAACGTGTCGCGCTCGGCTCCACCTCCGGCAGGAGCCACATGGAGCACCTCGCCCTTTTTGGCTGAGGCGTTCCAACGAATCAGTTGCAGGTGGGCGAGGCCATCTGTTGTGGTGGTGCGGAGGATGAAGATAGGCGCTCCGGTATGCAGGAGATCGCCACCATTGAGGCCGCCAAGGTCGCGTTGGTTGGCGCTAAGTAGGGGAGATGCGGTGCCGGATACCGGCTGGGAACTCCAGGCCAGGTTCCACTCGCGGTACGTCGAGTCGTACATCAGCACGTTGATGTTGCTCTTGTTTTCGCTCGTTAGTACGGCAGTGGATCCCGTGAGAGTATAGAGCACCTCGTCGGGGCCTGTGCCATTAAGTTGTATGTTGTCGCGGCGCACCAGCGTATTGGCTGAACTGAAGTACTGGTAGACATTGAGCACACTCATCGGATCGGGGGGTGTGCCTGAGGGAATAGGCCGAGGGGCAGGGGTGTCCTCCGCGCTCGTTGGTGTTGTCGCACCCGCTCCACTTTGGGAGACAGTGCCAGTCGCGGCGATTGTGGCTGTTGGACGGCCTGATGTGGCCTGGGTTGCCACTGGAAGGACAGTCTGGGTGGTGGATGGCTGCGTCTGGGCAAGCTGGCTGCCGTAGTCTGCCGTAGCCTGCGAACTTTGCCCCCCGCACCCTGCGAAGAAGATGGCGCTCAGTAAAACCGCGCCGCAAGCAACAAGAATCGAGAGGCCTCGGTGCGTCATGAGCGCCTTATTACTGCTAGTTTGCATATGTGAGTTTGCTCTGTTCCAATCTAGGAGAAATAAAAGGGTATCACACAATTGTACCATGCAGGCAGAGGCATAGCAAGTTCTTGAGGCTTACGTGCGGTCTGCAGGGCAGTCGGTTCGCCTGGATCGTACAGTATCAGGCTCATATGTTAACACCACCATTGAGGGTGAACGGTTTACTTGCGTGTCCACTCTCTTTGACAGACCCAGGAGGCTCGCCTATAATCTCACTGTTTTCCCGTGTATATGCTTCCTATACTTGCTAAAGAACACGATTCATTTTTTGCGTCACATGTGACAGGATAGTCTATGAAAGAAATCATCCCCGGCATACATACTTTCACTGGCCTCCTGGCAGGCCGAGTGTACGCCATCGAAGACCCCGATGGGCTTACGCTGGTTGACTGCGGTCTTACCCTGGCGCCGTCGCGTATCATCAAACAACTACGGGCTGCGGGATACAAGCCGAGCGACGTAAAGCGCATCTTGATTACCCACGCTCACCCCGACCATGTGGGTGGCCTGAATGATCTACAGAGGCTGACGAGCGCATATGTGGTTTGCGGCGAGCTGGAACGGCCTGTTATGGAGGGTGAAGTGGCAATCGGCATGATCTCGCCCTACAAGGAGTTGATGGAGGCTCGCCGCTTCAAGATGCCTCCCGTCAAGTTCCCCCCGATGCATGTGGACCGCACTGTGAAAGAGGGCGACAGGCTTGAGGAAGTGCTGGGTGGATTACAGGTGCTACATACCCCCGGCCACGCCCTGGGACACGTTACTTACTGGCAGCCGGAGCGGCGTATCGCCATTGTAGGCGACGTGCTGATGAACATCATGGGTCTCAGGTTACCAATTGCGCTTTTAACGCCCGATATGGACCAGGACAAGCGCTCGATCCGGCGCGTCGCCCGTTTGGAGCCGGAGATCGTCCTTTTTGGTCATGGACATCCGCTCCTGAAAGACGCAGCCCGCAAGCTACG
>JBBSIK010000006.1:0-18169 GCA_038232115.1 Chloroflexia bacterium | reverse complement strand
TATCGGCCGCGCCTTCGGCAAGAACGCAGACGCTCAGATGTACTATGAAGGCGGATTCGTCGGCGGTATCGCCCTGAAGGATGTCAACACCAGCCTCAAAGTCGGCACCGACATCGACTTCTTCCCCTTCCCGTCCATTGACCCGCAATATGGCAACCCACTGATCGGTGGCGGCGACCTGCTGGTTGGGTTCGCAGATAACCCTCAGGTCCGCGCCTACATGAAGTACATGGTCAGCAAGGAAGCGGGCGAGATATGGGCTAAAACCGGCGCAATCGTCTCTCCCAATAAGCAGGTTGACCCGTCCGTTTACCCGAATGATCTTACGCGGAAAGAGGCAGCGCAAGTTGCCTCCGCTACAGTCTTCCGCTTCGACGGCTCGGATCAGTTGCCCGGCAACCTTGCCGACGACTGGGGTGCGGCTCTTCAGGCCATGGTCACTACACCTGGCGACATCGCGAAGATCCTTGGGGACTTCGACGTGAAAGCCGCTCAGGAGTTCAAGAGGTAAGCTAGAATGAAGAAAGAGACGAGGGACAAGGGCTTGAGATACAGCTCCTTTATCCCTCGTCTCTTCACTGTGGAGGTAGCGACCTATGTCTTCTAGCCGACAAGCCAGACAGGGTTTCCTGTTCGTGCTACCCGCTCTGGCATTTCTGCTCGTCTTCCTGGTCTATCCGACCATCTGGACGATTGCCCTCAGCTTCAACACCGGTCAGGGTCTCAAGTTTGACCGGTGGGTTGGCTTCCAAAACTTCGTAAATCTCTTTACCCACGACCGGATGTTCCTGGATCTGTCTCACTTCCCGCCTTCGGGAGCTATGTTCAACAACGTGCTGTGGGTTATCCTCAATACATCGCTCTGCGTTGGTTTGGGGCTGATCATTGCTGTGCTGGCCGACCGGGTGCACTACGAGCGGATCGTAAAGGCAGTGGTCTTTTTGCCAATGGGAATCGCGGCCACGGCGGTTGCCGTAATCTGGCTGCTGGTCTACAGCCCTGACAAGCACATCGGGTTGCTCAACGCCACCCTCACGAGTATAGATACCCACTTCGTACCTGTTGCGTGGACAGGGCGTGCAGCCACAGTCAACTATGCCGTGATCATTGCCAACGTATGGGCGCAGACCGGCTTTGCGATGGTCGTGCTCTCAGCCGCGCTCAAAGGCATTCCGACTGAGGTGGTGGAGGCTGCTCGCATAGACGGGGCGAGCGAGTTGAGGCTGTTCAGGCACATCACGCTGCCAATGTTGAGTCTACCCCTTGCGGTTGTGACAGTCACGCTGGTCATTGCAGTGCTCAAGGTGTTCGACATTATCTATATTATGACACAGGGTGGACCAGCGGGCAGTAGCCGGGTGATAGCCTATACCATGTATGCCGAGACGTTTCAGGGTGGCAGAGCGGGCTATGGATCAGCCGTGGCCGTGGTCCTGCTGGTGCTTATCATCCCTGTCATGCTCTTCAACGTCCGGCGCTTTCGCACTGAAGGAGTAACACGATGAGCGCACGCATCGCTGAACGAGAGGGGTTGGAGGGATTGCAGCCGGAAGTGTTAACGGGCGCGCACGCCAGACTGACAGCGGGCGAGCGGTTGGCCTCTATGTTCTGGCGCGGCGCTTTGCACCTGGCGCTGCTGGTGATTACCCTCATTTGGCTGCTACCTGCTCTGGGTTTGGCAGTCACGTCGTTTCGCCCACGGCCTGACATAGCGTCATCGGGGTGGTGGACGGTCCTCCAAACTGCGAGCTTGACATTAAAAAACTATGAAGAGGTGATTAATACAGCGGGCATGGGCCAGGCCTTTCTGAATAGCCTCTACATTAGCATCCCTGCAACAATCTTGCCCGTGCTGATCGCGTCCCTCGCAGCCTTTGGGTTCGCATGGATCCCCTTCAAAGGGCGTGATTGGATCTTCCTAGGTGTAATCGCCTTGCTGGTTGTACCAATCCAGATGACGTTCGTGCCGGTGTTGCAGATTCTCAATCCGCTGCATCTGACGCAGTCTTACATCGGTATATGGTTGGCGCATACGGCCTTCGGCCTGCCTTTCGCTATCTTCCTGCTGCGTAACTTTTTCATACTCCTACCCCCCGAACTGATCGACGCAGCGCGTATTGATGGCGCGACCAATCTCGGTATTTTCTTTCGCGTCGTCCTACCTCTGTCCGTACCGGCTCTGGCCTCGCTGATCATCTTCCAGTTTCTGGGCGTGTGGAACGACCTGCTGATGGCGCTGGTCTTCATCCAGAACCCGAATGACAAGCCACTGACGGTTAGCATCAGCAACCTGCTGTCAACCTACGGTACGGAGTGGCATCTGTTGAGCGCGGGCGCGTTTATCCTGATGGCCGTGCCACTGCTCGTCTTCTTTAGCCTCCAGCGCTACTTCGTGCAGGGCATGCTGGCAGGCTCTGTAAAAGCGTGATGCAACAATGGCGCATATAACGTTCCTGCTATCCTGAGATGCGAAGGGTATCCCCTCTGGGCGCACCCTTCGATACACCGATAGGAGTTTACCGGCGATATGAGCGAGCAGATGACTAAACGCATGACTATGGCGCAGGCGACCATCTCTTTCCTTAGGAACCAGTACGTGGAGCGGGACGGTATAGAACAGCCTTTCTTTGCCGGCTGCTTCGGTATCTTCGGGCATGGCAACGTGGCTGGCATCGGCGAGGCGTTGGGGCAGCAAAGCGACTTCCGCTACTACCAGAGCCGCAACGAGCAGGCAATGGTACATACTGCTGTAGCCTACGCGAAAACCAAGAACCGCATGCAAACTTTCGTCTGCACATCGTCCATTGGGCCAGGAGCTACCAATATGGTCACTGGAGCCGCCGTTGCTACGATCAACCGCCTTCCTGTGCTCCTCCTGCCGGGGGATATATTCGCCCGCCGCAACGTCGCCCCTGTGCTACAGCAGCTCGAATGGGAGCACAGCCAGGATGCCTCGGTCAATGATTGCTTCAAGCCGGTCAGCCGTTACTGGGACCGCATCAACCGCCCCGAACAACTGCTGACCTCTCTGCCTGAGGCGCTGCGGGTATTGACCAGCCCGGCAGATACCGGCGCGGTAACGCTGGAGCGTCCCCAGGACGTACAAACGGAGGCGTATCTGTATCCCGATGCATTCTTCCATAAGCGGGTCTGGCAGATACCGCGCAATCGCCCTGATCGTAGCAGACTGGCGCAGGCCGCAGAGTGGATAAAGGCGGCCAAGCGCCCGATGATTGTAGCCGGCGGAGGTGTGATCTACTCACAGGCTACCGAGACACTTCGCACTTTCGTAGAGCAGACCGGCATCCCTATGGGCGAGACCATGGCCGGCAAGGGCAGCCTACGCTATGATCACCCGCTCAACCTCGGTGCGGTCGGCGTCACCGGCACGTCAGCCGCCAATCGCATAGCAAGGGAAGCCGACCTGGTGATCGGCATCGGCACGCGCTACAGCGACTTCACCACAGCCTCGAAGACGGCGTTCCAGAACCCTGACGTGCGGTTCGTAAACATCAATGTGGTTGAGCTTGACGCCTCTAAGCACCACGCCCTGCCTCTGCTGGGCGATGCAAGAGCGACGTTGGAGGAACTGCAAACGCTGCTGGCACAATTCAGCGTGGACGAGGGGTATCGTGGGTTGGCCGAGAGACTGCATGGTGAGTGGGAACTCGAAGTCGAGCGGATATACGGCATACGTAACAGTCCTTTGCCCAGCCAGGGCGAACTGATCGGCGCAGTCAACGAACTGGGTGACCCTGAGGGGATCATGGTGTGCGCCGCTGGGAGCATGCCGGGTGATCTGCACAAGCTATGGAGGTCCCGCCACCCCAAGAACTACCACATGGAATATGGCTACAGCACCATGGGTTACGAGATCGCGGGTGGCCTGGGGATCAAGATGGCTGAACCCCAACGAGAAGTGTACGTGATAGTGGGCGACGGCAGTTACCTGATGCTATCGTCCGAGATCGTCACGTCAATTCAAGAAGGCTATAAATTAACAATCGTGCTGTTTGATAACCACGGCTTCAAGAGCATCGGTGCTCTCAGTCGCTCCCTCGGTCAGGGTGGGTTCGGCACGCGCTACGCCTATCCCGAAGACGGCGTGCTGCCAGGGGACCGCATAGGGGAGAGCGACGCAGGTGGTAAAGAGCCGCAGACGCTGCCTGTTGACCTGGCAGAGAACGCACGTAGCCTCGGTGCCTGCGTGTTCAAGTGCGAGAGCTACAGCGACTTTGTCGAAGGGCTGCACGCGGCAAAGTCAACTGACCGGACAACGGTCATCTATATCCAGAACGACCGCATGGTGAGCGTACCTGGCTACGAAAGCTGGTGGGACGTGCCTGTCGCCGAAGTCAGTGACGAGCCTGCGGTAAATGCTGCTCGCAAAGAGTGGGAGGAGATGCGCGTAAAAGAGCGTTATTTCCTGTAATAGAGGACTGTACGATCGTCCGTCCGCTCAGGTAACTGTCTCCTTGCTATCTTTATCTGCGTAGTGCAGGCACTACAGAGGAGTCCGGCATTCAGGGCTACCTATGTTCTAAGCCTTCTCTTCTGTCCCGCTGTAGCTATAGCCGGTGAGCACCTTGTCCATACGTCTGAACGTGTCCACAGGATAGTCTTGACGGGCGGTTTCCCACAACACCATCATTTGTAACGGCAACAGGAAAAGTAGCGCGCCAAGTTCCTCCGGTCCATCCAGGCTTATATCGAAGGTCCAGGCAGGCGAGAAACCTTGCTGGCTAAATCTTGCAGTCTGCTCACCTATTATTACCAACATGGCTCCTGTCTGTGCGATGCGCTGCGCCATAGGGAGGAGCAAGTCGTCTATGCGCCCCTTTGTTGAGAATATCCAGACGGTCGAGCGCGCGTCCAGGACCTCCAGGGGACCGTGGGCGAAGTCGGCGGTGCCGCTGCCCTCAGCATGAAGGAACAGTTTTTCCTTGCACAAAAGGGCGGCTGCCATGGCGGTTGCGATATTGGGGCCTGTACCAAGAAAGTAATGGCTGTGCTCTTTGTTTAGCAACACAGCCTCACCGCCAGGTTGTAAGCTCTCCAGTATAGCCCGCCCCTTTTGGGGGAGACCCGACCATATAGCGCGCCAATCGCGCACACCGGCGAACAGCGCCAGCACAGAAGTCGTGTAGGTTTTGGTAGCCGATCCTTTTTCTTCGCCGCAGCCCAGGTCCAGGCTGGCACTACTCATATGCGCAAGGCTGGACGTGTAATCGTTCGTTACAGAGAGCAAAGATAACCCTGCTGCTTGTAGCTTCTCCGCTGCGGCTAACGTATCGGCGCTTTCGCCCGATTGTGACACACAGAGTACAGTGTCATAAGCGTAAGACTCCGGCAGGTAGTGCAGTACAGCATCGGAAGTAATGGGCTGCCAGGTTGTGTCGCTATGTGAGATAGACAGGTAGGCGGCCTGGGTAGCATAGTAAGATGCCCCCATGCCCATGAGAAGCCCACGACGCGGTGCGCGCATTCTCCTCTGCCATTCCTCCAAGTTTCTCCCGAGAAGAGCGTCCCAACAGCCAGGTTGCGACAGCGTATCTTTATACATACCTGTAGCGAACAGCTCATTTTTGTGCATTGGTTAGACTTCTTCCTTGTATCTGAAACGTGATGCGTCTCGCTAAATAGAGTCTCTCTCTTGTGATTACCCACAATTGTGCCCCGGCGACTAAAGTCATGGGCAACACTTACGAAGTCCGCATGGCGGACTATAGAGGGTTATAGTGCCAACTTAGTCGCCGCAGGGCGACTTTGTAAGTGTTGCCTACGGTTTCAACCGCCGGGTGCTGTTAGTTAGCTGAGATGTGGGTAGTCACCAGAGTCTCTCTTCGTGCGGCATCCGTGCTTAGTAAACCGCAGCACGCTCCAGCGGACAAACGTTCCAGCATGCAGCTTATTTCTCAGCCTCATTTACGTCAACCCACCGCTTTTCGCGTGTGCTTTGCCATATCGCTTCACCAACACGCAACGCAGTATGCCCATCCTCAAACGTTGGAAAGTCGGGCATTTTATCAAAGTCGCCTGCTTCCAGGTAGTTGTAGATCGCTCCATACAAGCTCTTGAACGTGTCCGGAAAGCCTTCACTGTGCCCTCCTGGATAGGAAGCGAACCGCCGAGCTTCCGGCGACAGGAGCGCGGGGTCTTTCAGCAGCAGTTCATTGGGCCTATCGCGGTGGCCGATCCATAACTCATTTGGATTTTCGCCGTCCCACGCGATAGCCGACTGCGAGCCGTCTATTTCATAATAGGTCCGGTTCTTCCGCCCGGCGCTCACTTGCGATACAGTCATCACGCCTCGTGCGCCTCCCTCATACTGGAACAATATGCTTGCATAATCTTCGGTGTTGACCATCTGATCTACGTACTCGCTCTTTGTTTGCAGCTTACCTGTGAAAGTTTCCACGGAGCCTTCTGGTTTTTGGCGTGTCGGCAGGAACGTCTGAAAATCGGCAAGCACCGACTCAACTCGCAAGCCAGTAATAAACGTAGTTAGGTCAATCCAGTGAGAGCCTATATCGGAGACGGCGCGCATATTGCCGCCAAGCTCCGGTTCGAGCCGCCAGTTCCAATCGGAGGGCAGCAGCAACCAATCCTGCAGATATGAACCCTGAACTATATAGACGTTACCCAGTTCGCCGTTCTTCACCATGGAGCGCGCATGCTGTGAGATTGGATAGTAGCGGATGTTAAAGTTGACCGCGTTGACCAGCTTCTTTTCTTTAGCCAGCTTAACCAATTCGCTTGACTGGTGCGAGTCCATTGCCAGGGGCTTCTCGCACACAACGTGCTTGCCGGCGAGTAGGGCTGATCTGGCGTGCGAAAAATGGAGATGATTAGGCGAAGTGATGTGTACCACATTTATATCGGGATCGGCCAGCATCTCTTCAGCGGAACCATAAGACCGCTCAATATGAAGTTGCCGTGCTTTCTCTGCCGTTCGTTCGGCACCATTGCCTGCCAACGCGACGACTTCTATGTTCAGTCGCCTTAGTGCCTCCACATGGACCGGCCCGATAAAGCCCGCCCCGATGACGCCTACTCGCCACTTTGAGTCTGCCACGACTTACCTCCATGCGGTGAGTTGAAAGTTAGAAAGTACGGGCTACAGCGAACCCTTCTAAACCTTCGTGCCCCTTCGGCAACGCTCAGGGCATACTTTGTGTTTCCTCTCCTATTCCCCAGCCCATGACCCTCGCCTATGCTGTTACCCTTCGATTGTTGCTAATGACAAAGAGATTGTCGAGCGCCAGGTGAACAGCGCCTGCCACACCCGCCTGCAATCCCATCAAAGAGTAGCTGATGACCAGTTCGCGCGTTGCCAGCGCCGTTGACCGCCGTAGCACCGCCTGGCGAATCGTCGCCAATAATTGGTTGCCAATATTCGATACGCCGCCGCCGATGAGGATCAAGCTCGGGTTGAAGAAGTTCACCAGACCGGCGAGCACATCGCCGATCATATAGCCGCTGCTTTGAATAATCTCAATCGCAGCACGGTCACCCTGGCGTGCTGCCGCGCCAACATCTTCTGCCTTCAGCGTGCCGCTGTTCGCCGTCAGCGCCTTTGCAAGAATAGCGCTCGACCCTGCTTGTGCGGCTTCTTTCGCTCGAGCGGCAATCGCGGGACCCGCAGCCATTATCTCCAGGCAGCCTGGGCTTCCACAGTGGCAGATAGGGCCGTTACGATCCGAGCAGATATGGCCGATGTCGCCCGCACTACCGGTGCTGCCTCGATGTACCAGACCATGACAGATAATCCCCGCACCTATGCCAGTGCCAATTTTAACGAAGAGGAAGTTTTCAACGCCAACCCCTGCCCCACTTCGGAGTTCACCCAGCGCCATGATGTTCACGTCGTTGTCAACCGCGACAGAGGCGTTCGGAAATAGGTGATGGAAGAAGTTACGGATGGGGAAGTTTTCCCACGCAGGCATGAGCGGCGGGGCTACCAGAACGCCTCTTACGAAATCTACCGGGCCGGGCACACCTACGCCCACTCCTACGATTTGCTCGGCCCGTAGTCCTTGTAGCCGCAAGAGATCGAGCAGTAGGCGTTTCACTTCACCCAGCAGTAGGGCAGGTTCGCCACGCACGTCCACTGGACTGCTGTCGCGTAACAGCACTTGAGCGTTGAGGTCTGCCAACGCAAGGTCTACGCTCGTTGCACCGATATCTACACCGACGATGTAGCCCAAATGACTGTTGAGCCTCAGTAGGTGCGGGCGGCGACCACCCTGAGAATCACCTTCACCGACTTCCATCAGGAAGCCTCTGTCAAGCATCTTATTTACGACTGATGTGACCTTTGGACGTGACCAATCTGTGACCCGGCAGATATCCGTGCGCGAAGCAGATTGCTGCCTTCGAAGCGTATCGAGAATTTGCGCCTCTTGCGCTGTTATTTGTGATAGGACTGATTGTGATATCAGTTCCGTTTCAGGCTTCTTAGAAGTCATGAGTCCTCACGTATCGCGCTTCCTGCAAGTCGCTGTTTATTGCACTCTCCCACCGAATAGCATAGACGTGTCCGATCAAAGCGGCACACTGGGCCGAATATCGAAACTTAATTCACAAATTTACAAAAGTATGTACATATCATGGATAAGTATGGTATTATCATTCCAACTTCTGGCACTGTTGATCGGGCTTAGTATAATATATCCAACTTGCAATGGCAATATACCGAGTGATGCGCCCCAAGGCTGTGTCAAAGTCGTGCATGTAGCAAGCCGCAGTGCCAAACAGCATAGTGTCATTCCTCACTACGTTCGGAATCGGGTGGGTATGGGACAGTGCTGAATTAGAGAAAGTAAGCGGCACAGTTACTACTGTGTACAATGTGTACAAGAACCAACCGATCCCTCACTACGTTCGGAATGACAATACTATGTTTGGAATGACAATGTGTGGTTTGTGCGCTCAGTTTGCTGCCTTTGAGACTTTGACACAGCCCTGGATGCGCCCTTGCTCCGATCTTTGCTCAACGTTGAATTAGTAACTCTCACGACTCTATCTGTGTGAATTGCTCAGTCTATTCCGGGCTGGGCAACCGGCCCACACTAAACAAAATACGCTACGATTACTATGAAAGGAGGGAACCAATGAAGACTTAGCGTAACCCGTGTTGCAAAATTACTCTCGTAATCCAGAACATTCCAGACGACCCCAGGAGGAATAGATCTAATGAACAAGAAGATGCTCATTGCACCTGCGTTGTTGATCGGCCTGACCTCAGTGTTGACTGCCTGTGGTGGCGAAACACCGACTACCGTGCCGACCAACCCCACTGCCATGACCCAACCAACCAACACTACTGGCGCGGCTATGGCTCAGCCGAGCAATACTACCGCTATGTCTCAGCCGACTAACACCACGGCTGCTATGGCTCAACCAAGCGATACCACGGCTGCTATGGCCCAGCCCACAGGCACCCTGACCGGCCAGGCGAACGGCAAGAAATTCACCATCGGAATCTCCAATCCCTTCATCAGCAGTGAGTATCGCACGCAGATGATTCAGGAGCTCACCGATACTAACAAGGAGTACAAGGACAAAGGCGTTACCAATGACCTTGTGATCGAAAGCGCCGACACAGACGTTGCGGGCCAGATACAGCAGCTCCAAAACCTGATGAGTAAGAATGTAAATGCCATTCTGGTCAATCCAGGAGATGTTAACGGCCTCAACGCCACTCTGCAGGAGGCCGTCAAGAAGGGTATCATCGTGATCTCGGTTGACCAGGAACTCGCCACACCCAACGTATACAACGTGGGCATCAACCAGAAAGGATGGGCGAAGACTTCTATCAAGTGGCTGGCTGATAAATTGGGCGGCAAGGGCAACATCGTAGAGATCGAAGGCTTCCCCGGCCATCCCGCCAATGTCGCTCGCCAGAGTGGTGTGGACGAGGTTCTTGCCGGTTATCCCGGTATCAAGGTACTCGGTAAAGACACCGGTAAGTGGGACGAGGCGACCGGCCAGCAAGTGATGTCCAACTTCCTGGCTTCCTTCCCCAACATGGACGGATTCTGGACTCAGGATGGCATGGCTATCGGCGCTTTCCAGGCGGTGCTGGCGGCTAACCCTGCCAAGTTCCCGGCAGCGGTTCTAGAGGGGCGTTGCCAGGCTCTGCAACTGTGGGACCAGCGCCTCAAGGCAGACCCGACCTTTGAGAGCATCGCGGTTGCCAATCCGCCGGGTGCCGCGTCTACAGGTCTGCGCATCGCAGTCAATATGCTTATGGGTAAGAAAGTGGACAAGAGCACCCTGGGCGGCACAAACAGTTTGTCATTCATTATCCCGGTGCCCGTCACAGTGACAAAGGATAATTTCCAGCAGGTATACTCGACCGCCTGCAAAGACAAGCCGGCCTCTTATCTGCTAGATGGTATTCTGAGCGACCAGGAAGTTCAGAAGTACTTTCAGAAGTAGACCCATGCCAATATCGCTTTCCGCACACAATGTTGTGAAGCGTTATGGGGGCGTAACGGCTCTGTCCGACGCCAGCCTTGACATTCATTCCGGCGAGGTGCTGGCGCTAATTGGCGCGAACGGAAGCGGTAAGAGCACGTTGAGCAAAATAATCAATGGAGTAGTTGTCCTCGATGGGGGGCAACTACTCCTGGATGGTAAGCCGGTCCACTTTTCATCCCCGCAGCTTGCCAAGAACCTGGGCATCTCCACCGTTTTTCAGGAATTCAGCCTCGTGCCCCAGATGAGCGTAGCAGAAAACATATGGCTGACACGGGAGCCATTACTTCGCGGGCCGATAGTTGATCAGAATGCTACCAGGCGCAAGACCGAGGAACTACTCGCTCTGTTCGCCGGTATGTTCAAGTCGAAACTGACCCCTGACATGCCGGTGGCGGCTTTGCCAGCCGACGAAAAGCAAATTATTGAAATCCTCAAGGCAGTCAGCTTCAATCCTCGATTGCTGATCCTGGACGAAGCCACAGCCAGTCTCGACAGCCGGCAGGTACAGCGCCTTTTTGAACTGGTGACCATGTGGAAACAGGAAGGCAAAGCTATCGTCTTCGTCTCCCACCGTATGGAGGAGATCTTCCAGGTAGCTGATCGCTACTCGGTGCTGCGCAATGGTAAAACGGTAGGCGACGGCTTTATCAAGGAAGTCACCACGAAGGCCCTCATAGACATGATGGTGCAAGAGGCCAAAGTGGAAAACGTCGTTCAGCGCGACCTCCCTTCAGCCGGAAGTCTGGAGGAGCGGAAAGTTCGCCTGGAGGTGAAAGACCTGCGTGCGCCATCGCTTAATGGCGTCAGTTTCAGGCTGCATGAAGGCGAGCTACTTGGTCTTGGTGGCTTGAAAGGGCAGGGGCAGCACCCGCTCTTGATCGCGCTTTTTGGCGACCTGCCTTATTCGGGCACCATTGTCCTGGATGGCTTACCTGTTCACTTCACCCACCCCAGCCAGGCAATGAAAAAAGGACTGGCTCTGGTCCCAGGCGAACGCGCCAGGGAAGGCCTGCTGCTGATCCGCTCTATACTGGAGAACTTTCTGGTTCCTTCGTGGCGAGAGTATGGCTTTCCACTGCGTATCGGCAAGGCACGCCAGAAGGCCGAGGACATGTCCACACGCCTCAGCCTGAAGATGGCGGGGCTGGACGCACCGGTGAGCAGTCTGTCGGGCGGTAATGCGCAGAAGGTGGTTATTGGTAAGTGGCTGATGCGCAACCCGCACTTGCTTATCCTGGACGACCCGACCAAGGGCATAGACGTGCGAGCCAAAGCCGATTTCTACCAATTGCTGGCGCAATTATGCAACGGGGGTAAATCGGTGCTGCTCTACAGCAGCGATGACGAGGAATTGATCGGGTTGTGCGACCGCGTGCTGGTTATGCACGACGGCACGATCAAATCGGAATTGATAGGAGGATCACTAACCAGGTCAAACCTGGTGGCTGCCAGCCTGGGCACTTCGCAAGAGGCCGAGCAATGAGAGTCTTCCGCCCGCAAGACCTGGTCTACCGTAGATCGTACTCTTTCGCACTGCTGCTCTTAGTCCTGGCAGTTGTGGTTAACTTCATCCTCCAGCCTAATTTCCTGGAGCCAACTACGCTGAACAACAACATGCGCGTGTTTTTGCCTCTGATATTGGTAGCGGCTGGGCAGGCAGTAGTCATTCTGGGCGGGGGTATTGATATTTCCGTGGGCGCGATACTATCTATCGTCAATGCTCTTCTCGCAACGCAAATCGGACTCGACGGCAATCCTGGCAAAGCCTGGCTCGTGATGCTACTATCCCTGTTTGTCGGTATAGCTGCGGGAGCAATCAACGGCTTCTTCGTGGCGATCTTGCGTTTGCAGCCGATTATAACAACCTATGCCACAAGCTTCCTCTTCGCAGGTTTCGCGCTCCTTATTTTGCCCAACCCTGGGGGCGGCGTGCCTTCGCTGTTTACGACATTCTATCGTGATACAACCTTACTGGGTCTTCCCCTGGCGTTCTACCTGATCGCACTCGTGTTGCTCGCCTGGTATGGTGTTCGCCAGACCCGCTATGGACGTTACTTGTTTGCGGTGGGTGGCAAACCCGAAGCAGCCTATGAGACAGGTGTGCCGGTGAGTATGGTCCAGTTCAGCACTTACGTCATCTCAGGCTTGATGTCTGCTTTCGGGGGGATTGCGATTACCCTGCTTACGAGTTCCGGCAACGCGCAGGTTGGTGATGCGATCACACTGTCATCAATCACTGCCGTCGTGATCGGCGGGACGGTGCTCAGCGGTGGTACGGGCGGCATCGGTGGGGCCATGATGGGGGCCGTCATCCTGGGCTTGGTGCACAATATTATTTCATTTGCCAATGTAGGTACGTGGTGGCAGACGTTTGTCAACGCCGCGGTAATAGTGCTGGCGCTAGCTCTGCCCGGCATCCTCAACCTGGCTCGCAGGAGGCGTTCATGAGGCGTATTGCGATTTCCCCGCCACTGGCGGCTGTTTTACTCGCCATACTGCTGTTCTTACTGAGCGGCCTCCTGCCGAACGGCTTCGGCAGCAACGTTGATATTGCGACCGCCCAGGCAACTAACATCCTTCGCTTGTCGGTGTTTCTGGGTGTGATCGCAGCAGGGCAGACGTTGGTTATCATGAGCGGTGGTGAGGGCATTGATCTCTCAGCCGGTGCCGTTGTGACGTTAACTGCGATCATCACTTACTCAATCGTAAACGGTCATAATGAAAATGTAGTTCCGGCGCTGCTAGTCGTATTGGTTGTTGGCGCGCTGGTTGGCCTGGTGAACGGCATGGGAGTTATGTTCCTCAAGGTCGCGCCATTAGTGATGACTCTGGGTATGGCGGGTGTGGTGTCCGGCTCGATCCTTGTGCTCACTCAAGGCAGCGTTCGCGGCTCCATTGCCCCTATCATGACAGAATTAATTGCCCGTCCGGTGTTCCTGGGCGTCCCTGGCGCGATCATAATCTGGATCATTTTCGGCGCTCTCATGTGGCTGTTGTTGCAGCGCACGACTTTCGGCAAGAATCTATTTGCCATCGGCACAAACCGCACAACGTCGAGACTATCAGGTGTCAATGTAACAGGCATGGTGTTGGGCACATATGCCCTTGCCGGGATGCTCGCCGGGCTGGGTGGTTTCCTGGTTGTCGGCAACACAGGCGTAGTGCATATCCGAATCGGTGATCCTTTTCTCTTCCCCTCTATAGCGGCAGTAGCTGTGGGTGGCACGCTCCTGTCGGGGGGCAAGGGCAGTTACTTTGGCACCATGGCCGGCGCACTCGTGCTGACGCTCATTACCAGCCTGCTTACCACGATGCAGATGCCGGAGTCGGTACGGCGTATCGTGCTGGGTGCTACCCTCCTGACTATGATCTCGGTATATGGGCGGCAGCGAGGATTCCGGCAGTAGGGGCTGTTTATCCGCGAGAGGGAGGAGATATGCCCAGAGATAAAGAGAGGTTGGCTCGTTTACAGAGTGGGATGGCAAATGCGGGTCTCGACGCTATCGTTTGCAGGCTACCCGAAAATGTGCTACTGCTTTCCGGCTACTGGCCTATGAACGGCATGTCATGGGTCGTTCTGGACCGCGAACAGGAGCCGGTCGTAATTGCCCCCGTCGGAGAGGAAGAGTGTATAGAGGACGGCTGGAGCAACAATACCTTTTTTTACGGCTGGGGTGGAGTAGATGATGCACCGCCCGATGTCTCGGTGGCGCGCTTACTGGAAGAAACTGCGGTGCGGTTGGGTCTATCCGGCAGGCGAATCGGCTATGAAGCCAGCTTCGAGACAATCGCTCCGCCATATGCAAGTGGCGAACACCATGTATCAGCCCGGCCCGCCAATAACATGCTCAACCGGCTCTTTAACGATTCGCTGGTAGATGTTACCGCTATCATTGATGCTTGGCGTGCCGTCAAGACCGGCGTCGAGATTGCAGCACTAAGGAGGGCCAACGAAGTAGCGGCGCTTGGCCTTGAGGTGTTTGTAAAGGCAGCGGTACCGGGGGCGAAGGAGTCCGAAGTGGCGGCTGCTGTGGAGGCGGCGATATACGGAAAGGGAGTCGGTTATAGAGGCGTGCGGCGCTGTAGAGGTTGGGCAAGTGTAATGTCCGGCCCCGACCAGGGGGCTAAAGCGTGGTACCAGTTTCTCACATCGAGTGACCGCCGGTTGCAGGAAGGCGACACTGTTTTGCTTGAACTGGGCACTGTCGTTGAAGGCTACTGGTCCGACCTGACCCGCACTGTTATAGCGGGTAGGGCAGGCGAACGCGTCCGCGAAGGTTACAATTTGGTGCTGGAAGCGCAACAGGCGGGTATAGACACTCTGCGCAACGGTGTTCCGGCGGAGCAAGTATATGACGCCGCGCGCCATGTGATAGAAGCTGGGGGCTGGCTTAATATGTATCCTCATGGAGCAGGGCACGGGGTGGGTTTCCGCTATCACGAGGCACTGCCAGCGTTATCGCCCGGCAACAAAGAGCCACTGCAAGCCGGTATGGTAGTTACGGTGGAGCCGGGGATATACGGGCAGGGCTTCGGAGGCATCCGCATAGAAGATAACTTGCTCGTCACAGAAGATGGGTGCGAATTCTTGAGCAACTTCCCAAGAGGATTGCTCGAAACCGGGGCGTGAGCGCGCACAAGCAGCACGGTATTTGGAAGGCTCGACTGAAAGGATGAATCGAGATATGAAGGGCGTAATGAAAGTGGAACAGGGTGTCGGGCACGTTGAAATCCGCGAACTGGATGAGCCTTCAACACCTCCCGGCCATGTCAAAATCGAGATACAGGCGGCGGGTATATGCGGTACCGACCTGCATATTTACTATGGCGAGTTCAAGTCGCGCCCACCTGTCGTGCTGGGCCACGAGATCGTCGGGCAAGTAGCCCATGTGGGTAGCGGCGTCGAGAACGTGCGAGTAGGTGATAGGGTCACAAGCGAGACCTACTTCTATACCTGCGGCAAGTGTCGCTTTTGTCGTATGGGCCGCACCAACTTATGCCCAGAGCGCCGTTCGATAGGTTCTGCTGTAAACGGTGGCTTCACCCGGGACATCAGTGTGCCTGCGGGCAATGGTCATACCCGGCCGGACAATGTCAGCTTCCTGGCCGGTGCGCTCACCGAACCTCTCGCCTGCGTGGTACATGGCGCACTGGACATGCCCAAAATCACGCCAGGTGACGTAGCTGTGATTGCGGGGCCGGGTGCCATCGGCTTGCTCACCTTGCAAGTGGTGAAAGCTTCCGGGGCCACAGTCGTGCTACTAGGTACAGATGCTGATGAACATAGGCTTGACCTGGGAGCCAAATTAGGCGCGGATTATATCTTCGACGTGCAGCAGGATGGATACAAAGAGAGTATCGCGGAGCTAACAAACGGCTACGGCGCGGATATAGTCTTTGAGTGCTCAGGCGCGGGTCCGGCAGCGCAGATGCTGCTTGAAGTGGTGCGCCGTGCGGGCCAGTACGCGCAGATTGGCCTTTTTGGTAAACCCGCTGCATGGGATCTCGACCAGATTTGCTACAAAGAACTGAGCGTCACCGGTACTAACGCCTCGGTTCCGTCGGCATGGGATCGCGCGCTGAAGTTGATGGGCAGCGGTCTGGTTAAAACTGAGCCTTTGATTTCAGGCGTGCTGCCGATTACCGAGTGGCGTGAGGCGTTCGATCTCTTTGAGAAACGGCAAGGTCTGAAGATTGTGCTACAACCCGCAGACTGATGGCGGTTAATAGCGCGAGCGATGGAAGCGCCATCTATAACGTCCATCACCCTACTGAGCTGTCCACCCCGCGTCCACAGGTAAGGCCACCCCCGTGACGAAGCGCGAGTCGTCCGAGGCGAGGAAGAGCGCAACGTCGGCTACCTCTTCAGGGGTGCCCATCCTGCCCACTAAAGGCTGGCGCTTTTGCATAGATGCGAGTATCTTCTCGTTTGCCTGCGCTCGGTGGCTCATACTGGTGGCGATTAGACCCACACAAAGAGCATTGCAGCGGATATTTTGTGGCGCATAATATACGGCCATTGCGCGAGTAAGCCCAATTATTCCCGCTTTTGCCGCAGCGTAGGCGTGGGTGGCAAAATCTTCATCACCGCCCACCAGGCCCAGCACTGACGACAGGTTGATAATCGAGCCGCCACCCGACTCTTGAAGCGCAGGCACTCCATACTTGCAGCAAAGAAAGACGTTGCTGAGGTTCATAGTGAGCGTCGCATTCCAACCCTCCATTGTGCATTCGGCCACAGGTCCGTCCCCAAAAGCTCTTCCACTGCCACCACCACCATTGAACATCACGTGTATCGCGCCAAAGTACCTCTTTGCTTCGTCTATGGAACGCCGCACATCTTCTTCACTTGTTATGTCGGCCTGCACAGCTATCGCGCTATTTCCGGCAGCCCTGATCTGCGCCACCGTCTCCTCCAGGCGCTCAAGCGTGCGCGACACTGCAACTACCTGTGCGCCTTCCGAAGCAAATCGTATCGCCACCGCACGCCCAATGCCGCTACCCGCCCCCGCTACAAAGGCTACTTTGTTTGCTAAACGCAACTTCTACTCCTTGGGGTGCTGACTGATAGGTGATGGTAGGAGACGAAACGCAAAGACGCAAAGGACGCGCAAAGAGTATGTAGGGGTTCTTCTCTAGCCACCATCACCTATCACCTGTCACCCTACGAGCTACCTACGCCCAGTTCTGCTCTCACTATACGCGCCCCCGCCACCATCGAATATAGCTTGGCTTTGGAGGCCCACCTGGCTGTTTGGCTGAAGCCGCAGTCGGGCACAATACTGAGCTTCTCGGCGGGAACGTATTCCAGCACCTTTCTGATACGCTCGGCCACGTCTTCCGGTGTTTCTATATAGTAATTCTTAACATCTATCAGGCCGATAGCCACCTCTTTGTGGGCAGCTATTTCACGGCACAGCGGCAGCTCCGCTAACTCCCTGTTGGCAAACTCCAGTACGAGTTGGTCCACACGAAACTGCAACATCTGGTCAAGCACGGGAGCGTAGGTGCGCTTGGCAAGTGGGCGGCCCGCATAGTTACCAAAGCAGAGGTGCGCGGCCAACCTCACCGAGATACCGTCTACTGCTGCGTTGAACAACCCGGCGAAGTCTACAGGATCCTCCGGGTGGATAGCGGGCGATGGTTCGTCTATCTGTATGAAATCTGCCCCTGCCTCAACCAGATTACGCAGTTCGGTGTTCAGTATAGATGCAAAAGTCCATGCTGCCTCTACACGATCCTTGTAGACGCCCTTTGTTATCAGGCGACCCGACAACGTGAACGGGCCGGGCAGCGTGACCTTGATAGGCTTGTCTGTACGACCGCGAGCATATAGATATTCGGCTACAACACCCAGTCCATCGGGCGCGGTGATTGGCTCCAGCACCTCGAATCTGTGCTGCTGATCGTGCCCAGGTGCGCCTTTCTTACGCTCAGGCTCCCATGCGCGCAGGCCGGTAAGGTGGCTGTAGAATTCAGCTGTGAAGAACCCAGCACGCCGCATTTCACCGTCAGAGATGATGTCTACCCCTGCATCTTCCTGGTCGCGTATCGCTGTGTCCACGGCATCGTTGAGCGCTTCATGGAGATCATGCTGTCCGAGTTCTCCGGTCTGGGAAGCGTCCAGCGCCGTTGATAACCAACCCGGCCACGCATAGGAACCGATTACGCTGGTCGGTAGGAT
>JBBSIK010000005.1:0-18466 GCA_038232115.1 Chloroflexia bacterium | reverse complement strand
GGTTGGTCCATCGTACTCAATTACACTCTTGCCACTCACTTCCTCCAATTCAGTGGTGTGCTTGCCCAACCGATCCCTCACTTCGTTCGGAATGACAAGGTGCTGGTGGGGTGCTCGGCTCCTACCAAGAACGACTTTCCATCCGCCCTGTTTTGTTATGCCAATCTAACCTGCGATGGACGACGTTCGAGATGAAAAAGCAGAGACGCATGGATAGCGAGGGACGTGGGTGGCGCGCAGGGACCTCATGGCATCCATACTTTCTCACAAACCAGGATTCCTCAATGCTGTGGTACGGATATTGCTCAACAAACTGTTACGTCAAAAAAGCGGTTCCAGGGCGGCACAGCCTGGCGAACCCGGCACTCAGGCGGCATAGCCTGACACTCTTACTTCCCCTGGGCGCATTACAACACAGCACCGGCACGTCCGGCGCAGGCAGCGCATTGCCGTTTTTTTGATCGGAGTATTCAGTCGGTAGTCCACACCAACAAGAGGGCTGCAAATGGGGGACATACCCGCGTGGATACAAAGGGCAACACAGTACAAAGAGGTAGTCCATTAGAGGAGCGGGGCGCACGCTCATCTATCCCCAGTCCATCCAAGCAAACGTCAAGAACAAGGAGATGAGCATGAACGTATTGAAGACATTCTTATCAGCAGGCGCAGGACGGCTTTTATCCGTCGGCATATTGGGAATAGTGTTACTCGCGGCAGTGGCCGTACCTGCCTCCATGTGGCTGGGCAGCACGTCGGGCAAGGGTACAAGCCCTGCAACCATCAAGGCTTACGCGGACGACGGGACTGCTAGCTCTACGGTGACAGAGACCATAACTACAACCGGCACTGTTACCGTCACCGGCACTGTTACCGGCACCGTTACGGCTGAAGCAAGCGGCACAGAGACGGGTACTGCTATAGGCACACAGACTGCCGAAGCAACCGGCACAATGTCAGAAACCGAAACTCCAGAGATTACAGGTACAGTCACAGGCACGCGGACTGCCGAAGCAACTGGCACAATGTCGGAGACTGAAACTCCAGAGGCTACAGGTACAAGCATGCGGACCGCTGAGGCCACCGGCACAGGCACAACAACAGGCACTATGACGGCTACCCGCACATCAGAGGCCTCACACACAGCTACTACTACGCGCACACAGCAGGCTACCGGCACGGTTGAGCCTTCGCGGACAGCTACTTCCAGAAAGGTAACGATCTGCCACGCCACCGGCTCGAAGACTAATCCTTTTGTGCAGATAACGGTGGATGAGAACGCGCTCGGTGCCCATATGCGCCACCAGGGCGACATCATTCCCGCCCCGGCAGGTGGTTGCCCCGGCGGCCAGACGCCAAAAGCAACACAGACGAAGGGTACTACCCGTACGGCAGAAGCTACGGGCACCCACAACGCAACATCCACTATGACAGGCACCCGCACAGCGGAAGCTACACACACATCACAAGCTACCCGTACGGCGGAAGCTACGGGCACCCACAACGCAACATCCACTATGACAGGCACCCGCACAGCGGAAGCCACAAAGACAGGCGTCGCAACTACCCAGACAGCGCGACCTACCGAGTCGGGGCACCGGCAGGTAATAATCTGTCATGCGACAGGGTCGGAGACTAATCCTTTTGTGCAGATAACGGTGGATGAGAACGCGCTCGGTGCCCATATGCACCACCAGGGCGACATCATTCCCGCCCCGGCAGGTGGTTGCCCAACGGGTCGCACAGCTCAGCCGAGCCGCACCCCTGAAGCAACCAGGACAGCGGCCCCCACCCAGACGGCCAGGGCCACGCAGGAGCCTAAGGCCACCCAGACGGCCAGACCTACGGAGGAGCCTAAGGCTACACGTGAGGCAAAGCCCACAGATGAACCAAAAGCTACCCACGAGCCAAAGCCTACGGAAGAGCCAAAGCACCAGCCGTAAGTTGGGGCATGACAAACACTTCTAGTAGAACATTGAATCAGCGAAGATGCTGATACAAAGCAAGGGCCGAGTAACTCACTCGGTCCTTTGTTTTTGTACGGCATGCTACATCGGCTAACCGCCTGCATAGCGTGTGCCCGTACCAGCCAGGGCTGATGTAGAGTGGTGCGGGGAGCTAGAGGGACGATGGACGATGGACGAGGAGAAACATGCCTCATCGTGCATAGTCTATCGTCTATCGTCCCACGAAAACCGACTTCGCATCAGCCCTGCCAATGGCCTGCGAATGGTATAATTTGGTAGACTGACGCATATACAGCCTTGCTGGATGGCACACATTCTATGATAGCTAAAGAAAATAGGCAGAATATGGCTGCCACGGTCGGTCCGCTGGCCGAGGCAATAGGACGCTCTAACCGGCTGACTGTGCTTACAGGCGCGGGCATCAGCACCGAGTCGGGCATACCGGACTATCGCAGCCCGGATGGGGTCTGGTCGCGGCACACTCCTGTGTACTACTCCGATTTTGTGCGTAACCCCGCTGTTCGTAGGCGCTACTGGGCGCGAAGCCTGAACGGTTACGGACGATTCCGCGACGCGCAGCCCAATATGGGGCACAAAGTGATCGCGCATATGGAAGCAAGCGGTCACCTGCATTACTTGATAACGCAAAACGTGGATCGTCTGCACACGAAGGCCGGGAGCCACAGGGTAATCGAGCTACACGGCGAGAACAGCCACGTTCACTGCGTCCAGTGCGACTACCGCGAACTACGCACTCAGACCCAGGCCCGCCTCGAGTGGGACAACCGCCATCTGCGCCTGCCTGCCGATGAAACGGGCGATGCGGAGGGCGTAGTGGTGCCGCTCTGTCCCCAGTGCGGTGGCTTCGTGAAGCCCACGGTGGTGTTCTTTGGCGAGAACGTGCCTGCCGAAGTGACGGCACATGCACGGCGGGTAGTAGAGGAGGCGGACGCGCTGCTGGTGGTAGGCTCGTCACTCACCGTCTGGTCGGGCTACCGTCTGGCAAAGGCTATAGTAGATGCAGGCAAACCCCTATACATCCTCAATATAGGTCCCACCCGCGCCGACAGTCAGGCCACCCTCAAAGTAGAAGCCCTAGCAGGAGCCGCACTGGAATATATAGCAGACTACCTGGGGGTCAGGGGCTAGGGACTAGCAAAGAACCTCAACATAATCTTTGCGGTCCTTTGCGTCTCGTCTCCTACCAGCCCCCAGCCCCTGACCCCTACCGCCCACCTACCCACTCCGCATATATCCTATCCATCTGCTCGACGTGGTCGGGAACGTGGCGCTCGTAGATGTGTAGCCAGTCGTCAAGTGTCATGATGCCGTTCTCTGGGTGATGGACAGCGTTGGACCAAACTTCCTCGGGCAATGTCTTTATGATCTTGTAGCTGTTATTGCGAAGCCACCTGAATAGATCAATCGCATCTTCAGTGCTTTGCTGTGCGTAGTTCAGAGTATACGCCCACCTGTTCTCATCGTATGCCATTACGGTTTCTCCAGGCTCTGCTATCAAGCGCCTGCATCGTATGTAGCTATTGGCCTCGCTGTCGGTGATATGCACCACGATCTCATGGATGCTCCAATCCTCCACAGGTGACTTGTACTGCCACATCTCGCGTGGGTATCGCTCCAACGCCTGCGTTAGCTGATTATACGCGCTGCCATACCGCTCGATTTGCTGTGCTCGGTCCTTGCCTGACATAACACTCCTTCATCTGCCAGGTTACTCTTCGCGGACGATAGCGCCGTAGATGCGCTCCAGCTCTTCGTCAGAGTAGAAATAGATCACTAGCCTGCCACCACGGCGACTCTTAGAGAGTTGCACTTTGGTGCCGAGGGCGTTGCGGAACTGGTCTTCGAGGCTACGGAGTGGATCATAAAGAGGCGCTTCCCCTTCTGTTTCGGCTTCTTCCTCTTCAGCGCCTGCCTGCTCGGCCATGCGGCGGGCGTATGCCTCGGCCTGTCTCACGTTAAGCCCCTCGGATACGATGCGCTCGGCCAGAAGGAGTTGGTTCTCGCCGTCCGGCACCTGCAAGATGGCGCGGGCATGGCCTGCCTCTATGGTGCCAGAGGCGAGCGCCTCCTGTATAGCAGGGGGAAGCCTGAGCAGCCTGAGCGAATTGGTGATCGCAGAACGGCTCTTACCCACACGCTCGGCCACATCCTCCTGCTTCAGGCCGAAATCGTCAACCAGAGAGAGATAAGCCGTGGCCTCTTCGAGCGGGTTGAGGTCGGTGCGTTGGAGGTTCTCCACCAGCGCCAATTCCAGCATCTCCCTGGACGTGGCCTCCTTGACAATCACCGGCACCTGCTTCAATCCCGCCAGCCTGGAGGCTCGCCAGCGTCGCTCCCCTGCAATCAGGTTGTACCGCCCACGCCCTGCCTCCGTGACCACGAGTGGCTGCAATATACCGTGCTCGCGTATAGATGCGGAAAGGTGTTCCAGGTCGCCTTCGTGGAACACGCCACGCGGCTGGTGCGGGTTTGGCGAAATGCTACCTACAGGCACCATCAGCACGCCCATTGCACGCTGTTCGGTAGCTCCGATATCCGGCTGTGTACGAGTCATGCCAGGTATCTCCGGCTGCACAGGCGTAACGGCCCTCTCTTCCTGCCCCTGCCCCTGTGCGCCTGATGGAATGAGCGAGTTGAGGCCGCGCCCCAACCCACCTTTAGGCTTTGGCATCGTGGGCTACCTCCTGCTCATGCGCGGGCAAACCACTACGGGCCGCAAGTTCGCGGGCAAGCGCGGCATAAGCGAGCGCACCCCTCGAATTAGGGTCATATTCGAGGATAGTGAGGCCATAGCTGGGCGCTTCACTCAAGCGCACACTACGAGGCACGAGCGTCTCGAAGGCCTCGCGTGGGAAGTGGTCGCGCACTTCTTGCACCACCTGGGCGGATAGGTTGGTCCGGCTGTCGTACATCGTCATCACTATACCAAGTATATACAGGCTCTTGTTCAAACCCCGCAATACGAGCGAGATCGTGTTCGTGAGCTGCATAAGCCCTTCGAGGGCCAGGTATTCACATTGCAGCGCGATAATCACCGCGTCTGCCGCCGTAAAAGCGTTGAGGGTGAGCAGGCCCAGCGAGGGCGGACAATCTATCAATATAAGGTCGAACTGGCTTCTGAGGGGGTCCAACGCTCGCTTCATGCGATACTCACGCTCCCCCTGCTCATGGCCTGCAAGCTCAACCTCTATTCCCGCGAGGTCCACCGAGGAAGGCAGCACAAAGAGACCGCCACGGAAAGGAGGGCGGTCCACAGGTACCACAGCGCTCGCAGCAGTGACGCTACCCTCCAATATGTCATACAGGGAAGGCTCATCACGGTGCTTGTCTATGCCGAGGCTGGAGGTAGCATTGGCCTGGGAATCAGCGTCCACCAGGAGAACACGATACCCTCCGGCGGCAAGGTAAGCCGAGAGGTTGACGGCGGTAGTAGTCTTTCCCACGCCGCCCTTCTGGTTGGCAAAGCAATATATACGCCCGTTCCGAGGGTCAGAGGAGGATTCCACTGGGAAATTATACCACAGAGGCCAGGGATCAGGGGCTGGTAAGACACAGCACTCAATGCTTAGAACTCTCGTCCACGTCCCCAGCCCACAGCCCCATAGTCCCCTAGCTCCTGGCTCCTGGCTCCTGGCTCCTGGCCCCTCTGCTAACTATCACCCACAATGCAGCTAGGCCGTGCTATAATAGCCACCGCCGGAGGCCTCATGGGCAGGCACTGATAATGGTGGAAAACTCTGCTATGCGGATTGCTTACTTCGACCCTTTTTGCGGGTTATCAGGTGGGATGATATTGGGCGCACTCGTTGATGTGGGTGTGCCACCAGACGCCCTGAAGGCAGACCTTCACAAACTGCTGCCAGTATCGGGCCGAGCTATTGAAGTGGCTAAAGCAATGCAGGAGGGTGTGGTAGGCGTCTATCTTGAGGTGTCGGGCAGTCAATCTGTCATGGATGGCACAGGTCAGTTGCCGGGCCGGCTGGGCAGGTACAGAGGGAGCATGGAAACCCGGCGAGAAATAGACGCAGACGCCATGTTGCAGATAATAGCCCGCAGCGAGTTGGCGCCCGTGGTAAAGCAAGCCTCTATCTCAGCCGTTCAGATGATCAATATCGCGCTCATCCAGCCGGGTTGGGAGCAGACGCGCAACGCAGAAGAGTTGTGGAGCGTGAACACTCTTATAGAGATAGTGGGCACGATGTCCGCGCTCAACCTGCTCGGCATAGACCGCGTAGAGTGCGGCCCTATAGCTATCGGCGGCTATGAACCCGGAGCGAGGGACCTCGATGGGTTGGGCGTAGAGATGCTATTACGCACGCCTGGAGCCTGTGCCGAGCATATCATCGCTAAAGGCAGCATAACGCTGGCTGGAGTCGCCATTATGCTGTCCATCACCTCGAAATTCGGGCCTATACCCGCTATGCGAATAGACAGCCTCGGCTATGGCGCAAGCAGAGCTACGACCCACTCATGGGATAGCAGCAGCGACAGGAGGGGCGGCATATTGAGAGCTATCGTGGGCGAAGCAATACGCAACTCAGCCACGGCATTAGACATGTCTATACCGCTAACGACACATACAACGAGTAGCAGTCACGAAGCCTGGCCGTCGCTAATCACAGGCATGCACCAGCAGAGTGGCAGGCATATCCTGGCTCGCAGTCTGGATTGAGAGGTACGGAGCGGCATCAGCAACAGCATCTCGCACCCGTCGGTTGAAATCATGGGCAACTGTTACGAAGTCCGCATAGCGGACTATACGGTGTCACAATACCAGATTAGTCGTATGGGGTGACAGCGTAGCCTGCGGTTTCTACTGCCGGGCGCTGCTGACTGAAATAGAGATAATCACGCGGCAAACACGACCTACCCAACCACACCGCGCTGCCGCATATATTGGAGGACCATATCCTCGAACGGCATGTCGGTAGTGACCTGCAAGTAATTGATACCTCTGCGACGGCAGAAGCCTTCAATGCCGCCCTGCCACTCACGGAACTTCTCTCGGTACAGGTCGAGTATGCCGCTCTCGATGCTGACTTCCTGGGTCGCGCCCGTCTCTATGTCGCGCAAGCGAAGGTCGCCCAGCAGAGCCAGTTCGGGGTTGACCTCGGCGGGGGCCAGAATATGGAGCAGGTGAACCTCGTGCCCCGCAGCCTGTAGCGCCTTCAGTCCCTCGATACCACCTCCTTCCACCAGACAATCACTCAGCACAAATAGCAGGCCAGGATACTTTGCTTGCGACGCATATTGCCGCAGCAATAGGTCCAGGTCCGTCTCGCCTTCGGCCCGCACGCCCGCCACGAAGCGCAGCAGCGACACCGCATGTCCTTTGCCGCGCACAGCCGAGAAACGTTGCAGCCCGGCTTTGCTGAAAGCAGTGACGCTCAATCTGTCGAGGTTAGACAGCGAAATATAGCCCAGCGCCGCCGCCACACGCTTGGAATACACCAGCTTGTTCTGGCCGCGAGTATCAATGCCCTCCGCCTGCTTCACCACAGGACCACTCGTATTGGTGGCGGTGCCTTTGTCTACCGGGGCTACGGGAGCAGTAAGTGTAACCGCATTGGGATCGCCCCAGTCCATGGATTTACTGGCATCCAGCAGTATATGGACTGTGAGGTCTTCCTCCTCCTGGTAGAGCTTAATGAACAGGCGCTCCATGCGGGCATATGCATTCCAATCAACGCGGCGCAAGTCATCGCCATGCGTATAGGTGCGATAATCGGCAAACTCCACCGACTGCCCTCGCCTGGGACTGCGCCGCTCTCCCTTGAGCTGCCCCGCCTTTAACTTACGACTAATGAGCGAGAGCCTCTCCAATTTGCGCATGAAGTCGGCATCGAATAGTTGGCTATAGAACGATTGTGCGGCGGTGGGTGTTTGCATGGGAGTTGTCAATTTAGAAGCCGGGAGTAAGTGTTCAGATTAAGGACACGGAACCGCAGAGGGAAAACAATGGGTATTCTCCGCACCTCTGCGTCTGTGCGGTTCAATTTTGCCTGGACATGCAACATCTCGACCCCTATTCTGAACGCTTACAGCCAGGACCAAATGAGTCCAGAGCATAAGGCTAGGTAGTTGCCGCGAGCGTTCCTTCGTTCCCTAACAATAGATACACCCTGACTACCATCGACAATCGAGTTGCGAAATCAGGTGGTTTGCTCAGATTATACAGGCGGTACAGTACCGCCTACCAGCTTTTGCCGTCCAGAAGCAGGCCGCAATACGTTTCGGGGGCATCCTGAACAGACTACCATTTGTTACACAGGAGTCCAAAGTGTTAGGTTCATAACGGCAAGCGAGCATAGACCACCGGGCTGCTGGCTGGAGAAGCTAGGGACTAGAGCGTGTTTTCAAATCAGGTGGAGAGCACGAACCAAGCTGCCCTTTGTCATAAGGATTGCCTGCCTTACAGCATGATCTATGGCAAATGGACCCATTCCATCTTCCACCGAATACTCGGATCGCAAATAGCCATCTGGTGCGGAATTATCAATAGAGGTATCTACATTCCTATGTGACATAGCCTTTGCCTCCTTAGTACTTTACACCTGCCCGCGTCGGAAGTAGCGCCGCAAGATATACGCTCTCATATCGTCTTCCGAGCAACTTAAGGCAGTACGACAAAAATGAGAGATATTGACTCACTTCAGGAGACAGCAACCTTGCAGCATAAATCTGCCGCCAACAACGGACGGAGCAGCTTCACAATCAAAGAGCTACCACCGGATGGCCGCCCGCGAGAGAAACTAAAGGCGTTGGGAGCTGGCTCGCTTGCGGAGGCCGAACTGCTGGCGATCATCCTGCGCGTGGGCACGCAGGGCGAGAGCGTGCTAGACCTTGCGAACCGGCTGCTGGTGACTTACGGTGGGTTGGTGGGCTTGTCGAGAGTGTCGTTCGCGGAGTTGTGCGACGTGCATGGGTTGGGTGAGGCCAAGGCGTGCCAGCTTAAGTCGGCGCTGGAACTGGGTAGGAGGCTCTTACTGGCCCAGCCGGAAGATAGGTTGCAGGTGCGCTCGCCTGCTGATTTAGCGCCATTGCTCATGCTGGAAATGGCCTCGCTCGACCAAGAGACGCTACGGGTAGTTTTGCTGAACACGAAAAATCAGGTGGTGAAGTTCTCCGATGTGTATAGAGGCTCGCTCAACTCCTCGCTGGTGCGTATATGCGAGGTATTCAAGGAAGCAGTGCGCGTGAACGCCGCTGCTATCATCGTGGCGCACAACCACCCCAGTGGCGACCCCACTCCCTCGCCGGAGGACGTGCGCGTAACAGAGCAGATAGTGGCCGCAGGGAAGTTGCTCGAAATCGAGGTGCTAGACCACCTGGTCATAGGGGAGCGCCGCTACACCAGTTTGAGGGAAAGGAGGCTGGGGTTCAAACAATAGTCTGCATTGGGTACATACACCCCTCATACACGACGATCTGCGCGAGACCCCCAGGAAGTACCCCGACGTAGACCTAGCCCTGCTACACCTGGGCGGCACAAAGGTGTTGGGTGTGCTGCTCACGATGGACGATAAACAGGGCGTGCAAGTCCTCAAGATCGTCAAGCCCCGCATGGCAATCCCTATCCACTACAACGACTACACCGTCTTCAAATCACCTCTGCGCGACTTCGCAAAAGCCGTAAAAGAGGCAGGCCTCGAAAAGAAGGTGAAATATCTCAAGCACGGAGATACGCACACGTTCGGGAGTAGAAAGTAGTACTTATTGAGTATTACGTATCTCTTAACACTACTTAATCTTTGCGCGTTCTTTGCGTTTCGTCTCTTTACACATTACGCTCAACGCCTCACATAACTGACCGGCCCCTTCTTCCAGATGCTGCGGCCTAGCTCCGGCACATAGAACTGCTGCCAGACCTGCGCTACTTCCCGGCCATCGGGGGCGAGAGGCACGTACTGTGTCGAGTCGTCGAGGAGCACGGGCGCGGCGTCACTGCCTGGACGCGGCAGGTTGCGGCCATTCTGCGAGAGGGGAGGTAGCCACCGCCCGTCCAGGGTGATCGTGCCTGTGAGTGGTGTGGCGGATGGGCTGGGCGTGAAGGTGGGACGTGGAAGCGTAGGCGTCGAGGTGGGACGCTGCGGGGTGATGACAGTGGCAGTCTCGGTGGCTTGCGCGAGGAACTCAGTTGGCACTGGGGTGGCGGTGCCGGTAGGTGTCGAGGTGGGGGTGGACGTAGAGGTAGCCGTGTTGGTGGGAGTACGGGTCGGGGTGATGGAGGGTGTGAAGGTAGGGTATGGCGTCGGAGTAGCGCCTGCCTGGCCAGACCGGAAGTAACGGTCCACCGCGTTGGCGATGCCCAATGCAATAGCCTCCTGATGGGTAGAGAGCACCTTGCGGTCGTCAGGGTTGGTCACAAAACCCATCTCCAGCAGGGCTGCGGGCACCCCTGGCGCAAGCGCATGCCGGTATCGCACGGGGCTGAAGGCGTAATAGTCAGCCATTGAATCGCTCGTAAAGGCATCAGTTGGCAGGCCGGTTGCTTTGCCATACTCCTCGTATAAGAAGCCCACAAAGGCATCAGAGGCAGGCACCGAGATCCACGGAGCTACAGCTTTGAATCCGCGCCAGGAGGGGCGCACGTTGCCGTCGGCATGGAGCGCGAGGAAGAGGTCGGTGGTATAACTCACCGGCACGGTGGCATCCAGTATCTCCACGCCATACCCGCGTTCCTGGAGCCGCTTTGCCGTGAGCCGCGCCACCGCCACGTTCACGTCCACCTCTTGCACGCCCGCAGCCGACGCTCCCGTATGGTCGCTCAGGTGCTTCAGTTCGTCGGGCAAGTTCTCGTTGCGCCAGTGTCCCGCCTGCAACGTCACCCAACGAAGGCCGGAGTGCTTGTTGGGCACCGGCACAGGCCCGCCTAGGCGCTCAGGCGTGGAGGGGGGCAGAGGCACATCCGTGGCCGTGGGGGGCACAGGCAAATTGGTCGCTGTGTTGGCTGGGGGTGGCGCCTCTGTCGCAGCCGGTGCTATAACCGCATATGAGGTCGGCGGCAATTGGGCCGAAGGAACCGCCGCTATAACGGCACCGCGACCAGTCGCAGTGGTCCCAGCCGTGGAGTTGTCGTTGACCGCATCAGGCGAGCCACCACCCATAACGGGTGAATCCGTCGGCGAGGTCCACGATACGGGCAGAATAGCGGCGATTGAGCCTGTGGGCGCGGGGAGAGTGCCGGTGTTGCCTGTAACACGAGCCTTCGGCAACAAGAGCACACCAACAATACCCGCGCCAAGCGCCAGGAACAGTAGCAAGCCTATTAGGAAGTAGAAAGAACGAAGACGCATAGTAGATATTGGGTTCTAGACTCCAGACTTTGGATCAGAGGGTGCAATCTAAAATCTAAAACCCAAAATCCAATATCGTCTCACCAGCCGCCATACCGCTCTTCCTGCCAGGGGTCGCCGCGCATGTGATAGCCGGCGTCTTCCCAAAAACCGGGAGCATCTTCGGGCATGAACTCGATGCCGCGCACCCACTTGGCACTTTTCCAGAAGTAGAGATGGGGGACCACCAGGCGTAGGGGCCAGCCGTGCTCATCGCTGATATTCTCGCCATTGTTCTTGTAGGCGAAGATAACGTTTGGCTGCAACAGATCGGCCAGCGGCAGGTTGGTGGTGAAGCCTTGCTCGGCATGCACCATCACATACTTGGCTTCCGGCCTGGGCTTGACCCGGTCGTACACCTCTTTAAATGGTATGCCCTCGAAAACGTTATCGAACTTGCTCCAGCGCGTGACACAGTGTATATCAACGCTCGCAGTGCTACCGTGCGGCAACGCCATAAAGTCCTCATACGTCCACACGACCGGCTGATCTACCAGGCCAAATACGCGGAAGGTCCACTGCTTCAAGTCGGGATGTGGCACCCCGCCATAATGGAGCACCGGCCACTTCTCGGTAAGCGACTGCCCAGGTGGCAAACGCCGCCCTATCTCCTCCCGGTCGTACTTCCTCTCTGGCCTCACCCGGTTCAAAATGCTGTCAAACATGGTTCCTTACCTCGACTCGTGAAACGTGATGCGTAACTCGTAAAACGTAACTATTCATACTCATCTATTATACTCAAGCGCCACCGAGATTATCACGTCGAACAATGTCCATCTGTAGCAGTTCCCCTTACGAGTTACGTTTCACGTAAATGGCTCCCAGCGCCAGGCCAAACGCCACGTGGCGCAAGGTCTGGCCCAGGTATGTCTTGAGGTTCACCAAGGGAGGTAGTTGGCCCGCCTTCTTACCTGCGTGGATATTGTCCAGCAGAGGAGAAAGCACGTAGAGGGCATTATTCTCGATCTGCAAGAAGATCAGGCCGCGAAGCCAGCCCGGCCCAGGCAGCATCTTATAGGCATAGCGAGCATACAGTAATGCCATAATGGTAGCAAAACCATAGTGGCCCACCACTCCCTGTATTTGCCAGAGGGGAGATTTTGTGGTGAACATCTGCCCGATCAGCTTCAGGTCGTTGTATGGGTGGCTGCTCAGATTGCTGTCAAGGTAGGTAGTTGCCAGAAAAGCAGTAGCCGCTGCGGTGCCTGCGAACACCGCCCTTTCAACATCAACAGATTCGTTTTTCAAGTGTAAATGCTCCATATAAGCAATGGTGTGGGGAGCAAGTTCTATACCGTTAAACGCGCTGAGGGTATAACGGGATTAAGCCCTACAGCGTGATACCAGCCACCCAACCTACCGCCAGCGCCATCGCGCCCACCTCCAGCAGCAGCGACATCAGCCGCACCCTGCCTGGCTCGCGCAGGTACGTAGCCACACCAACACACATGAGCAGTACGCCCATCGCGAGTCCGGGCACATACCACTCCAGCCGGTAATGCACAAATGTAGTCAGGGCCAGGGTCAGCAGCACGCCCACCGCGAAAGCGCCCCAGCACATGAGGAGCGACCTTCTCAGACCAAGCCTGTGCGCCAGTCCGCGCACCCCCGCCTCGGCGTCGGTGGTGAGGTCAGGTATCGTGTCGGCCAGGTGAATGCCGAGCACCAGCACGCCGCCCACGGGTACCACCCAGTAAAGCTGCGACGGGAATGGCCCGTCCGGCAGAGCACCAGCCCAGGCCCATAATGGCAAAGTTGGGAAGGCAATGGAGAACGGCAGCCACGAAAGGGCTGTGTACTTCAGCCCCGCGTCGTATATTAGCCCGCCCGCAAGGCCTACGGTCGTAAACAGAGTGAGAAGGCCGCCCATGGGAAGCGCCAGCAACAAGGCCGCCACACCAAACAGCATGCCCATGACCCAGGCGGCACGAGGGCTTATGCGTCCTGAGGCTACAGGTTTGTCGGGACGGCCCGCGTCTATGCCTCGATCGAAGTAGTCATTGAAGGCCGATATAGAGAACTGCATGCCGGTCTCGAGGGCAAGCAACTGCAAGAACCGCCCAAGGGGGGGCACACCGCGAGCGGCCAGAACAACAAACGCCCCCGCCACCAGCACCGTCATCAACGAGGGAATAGGATGGAGCAGGAGCCAGAAGGCACGCGCCGTGGACAAGGGTCGTGGGTTGTCACTTGCGGGGTGGAGAGTGACGCTCATAAGCTGCGGGCTGTGGCCTCTGACCCACCCTTTCTCGTGCGGTGCAGCGCAAAGATGAGCAGACCTATCCAGCCGAGCAGCGACAGGCCACTTATGGCGAGACCCACTTTGAAGACGGGAGGGTCATAGTTGAGCACTACGTCGTGCAAGCCCTGGGGAACAGCCAAACCTTGCGCTATGTAGCTAGCACGGTAAAGCGTCGTGGGATGTCCGTCTACCGTCGCCTGCCACCCGGACGACCATGCCTCGTTGACCACCAGGAAGCGGGGCTTCTCGGTATTCACCTCTATTTTGATAGTACCGGGAATGTTGGCCTGCACCTGCACGCTCTCGGTTTCGGACTTGGTAAGCGGTTGGTTATTGCTGGCCGAAGCCACGTCTTGTGGGAAGCTCTCGCGCTGCCCGGTCTCCACCGTCACCTCGTTGATACCTTCCAGGGTGAGGTCCTTCATGCTCTGCCTGGCCGTGCCCTCGTCCGTCACGAGCTTGATGCGCGACGCCAGGTAGGCGTAGGGCTTTGTGTAGCGGTTCTCCCATACGACAAAGCTATTATGGTTCATCCAGGGCCTGTATATCCCTCCTCGCGCAGGTACCGGCTGCCACGTGTTGGGGTTGAGGTTAGCAGTAGTCACAAGCCACTTGATGCCCACCAGCGACATGAGCGTGGCGCTCGGCTCGTCGAGGATCGCGTGGATGGAATAGTCGGGGATAGGTGAGGTGTAGGTACCGGGACTCATTATGTGAGTAAAGGTTATATAGCGGTTGTCTTCCGTCGGGTCGTAGTAGCGATAATCGGGCACCCTGTAGGGCATGAGCCGGTTAGTCTCGCCATATGGCCCATCTATTGCCACACGCTCAGTTCTGCCCCGCAATGCCAGGAAGTCGGTCAGTTCATTGCCTGGATAGAAGGTGTCCAACGAAGACGTTACGTTGAAATTCCACCCGGCGCGCATCATGTCCAGAAGCAGCAAACCGGTAGCAAGCACGGCCAAAGACCGAGGCTGCAACAATCCGGTAAGTCTCAGCAAGATGAGCAACGCCCCTGCGCAAAAGAGCGCCACTGCCCACATCTGCCAGGCGCGTATATAAGCAGCAACGTCCTGGCTATTGACTGTCCATATACGCCAACCATTCGCCAGGAAAAGAAGACCACCCGCGCCAAGTAGGGCCAGCACGGCGAGCCACAGCTTTGAGGTGAGCGCGCCCCGCCATTCCAACAACCATTGCAGGCCCATCGCGCCCAGTATCACCAGGGCGACATCCACCAGGCTGATAAGGCGATAGTTGAGGCTGCTGTTGAAGCCGGGGAGCGAGCGCAGGAGGCTGAGAGGTGGGATGCCGTAAGTCATGCTGGCCGCCACTGCGACAACCAGCAGCCAGAAGAGCGGCTTGCGGGGCGACAGGGACATGAGCGCCCGGTTGCCCATTGAAGTGGATGACCCCTTCTCACGCCGCAAAGAGAGCAGCCATGTCCCCACGCCCCAGCCTGCCAGCAGCAAGGTAAGCGCGCCCACGTAGCCGCACGCCTCGAGCCAATTGGACGGGCCGTGGTAAGCGTCGGCCCAGCCGAAGCCGTTGGGAGAGAGTAAGGTCAGGGCCGCGAGTGGGGGTGCCGGTATGGTGTTGATGTCCTGGTTGCCCCGCTCTACCCACTGCCAGCTTGAGGTCAGTATGCCGAACAGGGGAAGAAACTGCGAGGCGGCTATGCCTGCTCCTAGCACACCGGCCCCTATCAGGCCACCCAATATGGAGAGCTTTGCCTTGATCGGCAGCAGGGATGCGCCAAGAGCCGCAAGATCAAAAGCCCCCATGAGCACAAAAGAGTAGAAAGCGGTTTCTACGTGCCCGGCCAGTAACTCGGCCCCCGCTATGGCGGACAGCGCGACCAGCCAGAGGGGATTGCGAGTATCTATCCAGGCGAGCGCCGCAAGCATCATCCAGGGGAGCCAGGCCAGCGCCTCGGTGTGGGGCCACTGCAACCAGCCGACCATCGGACCCATCAGTTGCCCGGCGACCGACCCGAACATGGCGGCGGGCATGCTCAAGCCCAGCCTCCGCAACAACAATGCCAGCCCCAGGCCCATGACCGCCCATTTGAGCGCGATGATAGCGCCCAGACCCCATATAGGAGGTAAAGCGAGCCACAGGATGTTGAAAGGGGAGAGCACAGCCGACTGGTAGTTGGCGTGAAAATGGGTGCCCAGGCCATTGTAGGGGTTCCACAGTGGGAAGCGCCCGGCCCTCAGTTCGCTGCGGGCGTACAGTCGCCACGGGATGAACTGGTCCACAGGATCGTTTAGCATCGGGTTGGCCGAGATGGGAGGCGGTACGCCCGGCGGTATTTCGCCGAAGATCGACTCGTGTGCCACAAGGTCGGTGGAAGCGAGCACACCCCTACCCAGCAGTGCGGGCCATAGCATCACGCACGACACAAACACAGGCAGAATCGCCAGTAAACCTGCTTCTCGCACGTCCCGTCTTCGCCACACGCGCCATCTTGCAGCCACACCATACTCCTGCCCCACTGCGGCCACAGCCACTACCCACGCTCCAGCGGCACAAGGCCCTCAAGCGACTTCGAGAAAGAGAGCAACAGTGAAGAATCGCCCTCCTCTATGCCCAGGTCGGCGGCGGCCTCGGCCACTATCGCTACAGGATCGGTGGCAGGCAGGGAATGGGCCGTGGAGTGCTGCACTGGCTGCTTTATCAGGATGGGAGGGGGTGCGCCATGTGGTGCCGGGTCATCTAGAGCAGGGGAGGCATTGAGCGCAAGACTAACTACAGGCGCTTGTGCGGAGCCACTCGTCAGGCCCGCTATGAACTGCAAGTAGCCTTTCGCCGCGCATGCGAGCGTGTGGTGCTCGGCCACAAACCGCCGCGCTGCCGCCGACATAGCCGCACGCAGATCGGCTCGTTTCGCCAGGAGCAGCAGATATTCCAATAGTAGCTCTTCTTCTATGTCGCTCACATCTATCTTGCCCACCGCATCGTCCGGCAACTCCTCAAACGAGCCGGTGCGCGACACCAGAACAGGCACGCCCGCACCCATGATACGTAGCAGAGAGGCCGAGGTCTCGCCTGCCGTGGGGTAGCGCAGATTGAGGCACACGTCCGAAGCGGCCAGGTAGCAGGGGAAATCCTGCTGTGAGACGTAGCCGGTGCTCTGCACGCGATCTGTGAGGCCAAGCATCTCAATTTGCCTATCAGGGTCGTAGTTTGGCGAGCGACTACCGATCAGCAGGTAGAGCGAGTTCGGCACTTCCATCAGCAGCGCCTTGAACGCCCGCAATGTGGCCGACACTCGCTTGTATGGGTTGAGATGGCCCACCGATGTTACCAGGAACAAGTCGGGAGCGATGCCCAGCCGCGCCCTTGCCTCATCCCTCGATATGTGCGGCGGCAGAGGCACGCCCATCGGCACTACCGAGAGGGGAACGTCCGGTCTCACATCGCGTACAAGCCCGGCCATGTACCGGCTATGCACGATTACGCCCGTAGCAGAGTTGATGGCTTCATCATTGAGCGGATAGTTGAACAGCGCCTCTGGAAACTGGCCGAGCAGCACGCGCCTGGCAGCCTCCCGGCCTTCCTCCCCGTAACGACCTTCCATTATTCCTATGTACTCTTTACGCTTACCCCCGTTCAGCGTCATCCACACTCGCAGATGGTGCAGCACAAACTCGTGCATGACCACCACACCCGGATACTTTAGCAAAGCGTCGTAGATATAGGCATGAGCAGGCGAGTTGCCCATCTGGTACACCGCTGCATCGTATTGGCCCTGAACACCATCAAACGCCCGCTCCTGGAGCATACGAAACCTGCGGGGGATTTCGACGTTCGACGGCTTGTATCCTCTGGTTATGAACAAGTCGATGTCAACTGGAGCGCCCTCCACTCGCGCGCCCGTCAGAGTGAGCAGCAACTCCTCGCTATAATCGGAGATGCCCGATTGTATAGGGTTCAGTGGAGAAAAAAAGGCTAATTTCATAGGAGTTCAAAGTGGAATGTAAACACTCAGACCTGCTATAAGGCAAAGGTTTTGTGGGGCCAAGCTCCTATGCCGTTTGTGCCCACTAATTCAATTTCCGACTAATTCAATAATTCGATGTAGAACCGTGGCCCAAGCCTGCCCTGCAACTAAACTCGCGGGGCGGACTCGCTACAAGCACTCTGTTGGAACCAGTGGCACAAGGACCCTGTCCTACTTTCCACTCACGCCAGGAGTGCGTCTACCACGCGGTCCCAGGTTATGTCCTTCACCCGTTCTCGGCCTGCGCGACCCAGGCGTTCGGCTTCTTCGACATTAGAGGCTAGGCGGGCGAGAGCGTGACCTATGGCCTGCGGGTCGGGCTGGGTTACGAGGCCCGTAGTACCGTCCTCGATGAATTCTAGCACACCTCCAGCGTCATCCGTAGTTACCACGGGCCGGGCGGCGGTGAGGGCTTCCACAGCGCCGTAGCCATAGTCCTCGTCAACGGGGGCGAAATAGACGGCACGAGCGTTGGCGTACAGACGCGAAGCCTCGGCATCCGAGACGAAGCCTGCGAACTCTACCCGGTTGGCTACACCCAGTCTCGACGCCCGCCGCTTGAGATTGTCGCCCTCCGGCCCGGTGCCCGCGATGACGACCTTGACGCCGGGCGTATAGGGCAACGCATCCAGCAAGAGATCGAGACGCTTTGCTGTATCCAGGCGGTTGAGCGAAAAGATGTAGTCGCCGTAAAGGCCGGGCGTGAGGTCCAGTGCGGCACGGACGGGTGGGTAGAGAGGCGTGCCTTCGAGCCCGTTGAAGCGGCGCAGACGGGCAGCTACATTGTGCGAAATGGTGTAAATCTTGCGACTCTCGCCCAGTGTTTTGCGGTCCATCCCTTGTATCAAGTGGCGCACGCGCACGTCCTCAGCCGAGCCTGTGAAGTCCGACATGGGAG
>JBBSIK010000004.1:0-19176 GCA_038232115.1 Chloroflexia bacterium | reverse complement strand
TGCAGTTGAGATACGCAAAACCGTTGCTAGACGCGATGAGGCCTATAGAGCCGCAAGGGCAGATGCCCTCACGGGGGAGTGGGCTGCTTCGCTGGAAGCTGTACAAACCGTGGAGGGGATAGAGCCCACATACAAAGATATGAGCGAGCTAAAAGGAGAGGCTCTCCGAAATGTATTCACCGACAGTTCACTTGGAGCAATAGCCTCACGCTCCAGCAAAGGTCAGCCGGCGGGCTTGTATTACAGGTCCGCTGATGCATGGCAGCGACTGGATGGTAGCGACGCCCAGAGCCGACTGATAACCGATAGTTCGTCAAACAAGCAAGCCTGGTACGTGCTCTACGACACTCCCGGCGGGGGCGCCTCGATGCCGGCGGCCTCACCGCAAGTGACCCGGTCCTCCGAGCGTGTGACCAGTACCGGTGCTGATCTCGCGGGGCGAAAGTTGGCCGTATCGGCACCGTGGGTCGCAAAGTACAACACAAAGTTGCTGGCATTAGACCCCGCCGAGTACAGCTTCTTCGTGCCCGGGCGCAACGGCATATACGCATTCGCTGCACAGCAAGGGCGGAGTTCTCTTTTCCCCACTTGGTCTTCTCCATACGTCGGCTACAGCGCGACTTACCAGGCCCTCGACGCTTCGACTGCGTCACCTATAGTGATGCCCGGCCCCGACTGGATTATTGTCGACATAGACGAAGCCTCGGGTTCTCTGTTGCTGGCAAGCAGTAAGATAGCACAGGACAGGGGACTTGAGACCTCATTGTACATAGCAGACAGCAATGGTGCTAACTCCAAGCTTATTTACTCCTATACCGGTGGGTTGCACAGTGCCCAGTTCAGCCCAGACGGCGCGAGCGTGCTGGCCACTACATACCAGCCGTTGCCAGACGGACGGAGCGAAGAGGTAAGCATTATCTTGATCACGCCCCGGTCAGCTACACCGGCGCAGCTGCTTGCCAGGAAGACCACAACGGATACAAATCGCGAGTTCTTCAAGGCTTTGGGCGCAGCATTCCTGCGGAAGGGGCCTGACAAAGTAGTAGTGCTGGTGGGCGATATAGGTCTACACACCAGCACTTTTACCCTTGTTGACCCGCGAACCCCCGGCGAGCCACTTTCCACAGTGGCCGTGAACGGGGCGCCCTACCGGATGTTCAGGGCCGATGCGCCATACGCGGAGGGCTCGATCGTGCTGGTGTGGCAGACTACCCCTAGCAATATCTCAGCCAGCGGTTCGGATGTGGTGTTTGCGCTGGAAATACCGCTTTTCGGTGCGGCCAAGTCGTTCGCGTTTATGGACCCCGCACACCGGGTGCTTACCGGCGCTTGGATCCGCGACAACAAGCTAATATACAGCAGCTACTCGCTCGATGCGGACGGCAAACAGCCTCGGCTTTACTCCGTTAGCAGCCTGCCCCTGGTAGACCTTACTTCCGCTGGAGCACAGGGCAAAGCCATCCACTCGGCGGCCGTGCCCGTCACAGCGCCCTTCTCACTGCCGGAAGCGCCAAACTGGTACCTGGGATCACGCCTCTTATCATACATCTCTGGAAGCACATTACGCATCGAGACATATGAGGCAAGCATAGATCTTCCCGTTGAAGAGGGTTCCACTCGGCTCTACTTTCCGCAGACCGCAACCTGGATAAACTTGAAGTAGGAGCAGGGATCACGTAGCTCACGAGGGGTCTCTACACCAAATGTGGTTTTCTGCAAAGTTGGGTTCAAGCTTTGTGGATATCTCTTGCAACCCCCTATCAGACTGTTCAGCAAACGCAAGCTTCAGAAGTCGATAAAGGTATTGACAGCGCGTCATGTCGGATGTATAATCGTCCCATCAGCTGATATCTGAAATTTCAGATATCATAGGTCAAATTTTAATCACGTTTAAAATCCTTTGAACCCAGGAGTGACAGCGTGTCAGACGCGAGGCCCTCGTATAACTCAGCTCCCACCGCCGAGGGAACGATCTCGATAATGCCGATCCGGCTTACGAGTGCTACGGAGGCTGTTTACAATGCCCTGCGGCAGCACATCCTGAGCGGCCAGCTGGCCCCCGGCCAGCGCCTCGACATGCCGGAGCTTGAGCGCCAGCTTGGAATGAGCCGCAGCCCCCTCAAAGACGCCATCAACCGGCTGGCAAGCGAGGGGATAGTGGAGGTACAGTCGCGGCGCGGGACCTTTGTTACCGCTATGAGCGAACAGCGCCTGCAGGAGAACTTCGAGGTACGAGCCATACTCTCTGTTGGCGCTTGCCGCAGCGTGACCGAGCGGATTACCGATGAAGAGCTGGAACACGTCCATAACCTGATGGACCAGATGCAGGCTATAGTAGATCGTGCTGACTGGCAAAGCCACTTACCTGCCTACCTGACGCTTGATCGCGCGTTCCATCATAGCATTATTTCTGCGGTCAGGAATGAGCGCCTCCTTGAGCTATATGAGCAGAACACCATACATCTTGTGATTGCTCGCATCCGCACGTTCTATACGCGTGAGGAAGTCATGGAAGCGCACCAGGATCACATCCAAATAACCGAGGCTCTCCTGTCTCGCGACGCTGAGGCGCTGGCCAGGTACACTGACGCGCATATCAGGCACGCTCAAACAGCTGCCCTGGAAAACCTCCGTCGCGAGCGCGACTGGGTGCTCCATAATCCAGGGTCTAAAGAACCAGGCTCCGGCCGGGGTCAGCTGTGACCGGGGCGCCTGAGGTAGTAATAGCCGGCCTGGGCTTCTCACCCTTCTCCGGTGATCGGGTCGATGCGTCTGTGCGTGACATGGTGGTGGAAGCGGTGTTGGCCGCGCTCTCCGATGGTGGGATCGACATAGCCGACGTCCAGCACGGGCTCGCAAGCTATGAGAGCGATCATTTCAACCGCCAGATGACCCTGGGCGCGATCCTCCACGATAGTATCGCGATGTGCCCCAAGCCCACTGTCAGGATAGAGGGGGGTGGGGCGACCGGTGCTCTGGCGATGCGTACGGCCTGGGCCTACGTAAAAAGCGGCCTTTGCGACTCGATCATCGTCTATGGTGGCGAGCAGAACGGCAAGAGCGTCACGTCCGCCACGGCCCAACAGCTTTTTGCTCTCTCTTCCGATGCGGATTGGGAGATGATGGTAGGGGGAACCTATACGGGCTACTATGCGACGATGATACGCGAGCACATGCGCCTGTATGGCACTACTGAAGCGCAGTTCGCACATATTGCGGTCAAAAACAGGCGTAATGCCAGGTCGAACCCGATTGCGCAGAAACCGATGGACATCACGGTCGCCGATGTCATGGCTTCACCTCCGGTGGCAGAGCCGTACAAGCTGCTTGATTGCAGCCTCTTGTCTGACGGGGCGGCGGCCATCATTCTCTCTACACAGGAGTGGGCACGTAGCCACTCCTCCAGGTGGGCATCGCGCCCGCCCGTGCATTTCGTAGCCACCGGGTGCGGCACCGATTTCATGCGTCTTGGCGACCGCCCGCGCACGTACCCGGGCCTGGCACATTTCCGCGGAAAGAGAGAGGCCTCCCAGCAGGCATACATGATGGCAGGCATAAAGGAGCCCCTCAAGGAGATCGACGTCGCTGAGCTCTACGATTCGTATAGCGGGGCCGAGCTGCAAGCGTACGAAGAACTTGGGTTCTGCGAATACGGGCAGGGTGGCCCCGCAGCAGAGTCAGGTATGTTCGATCTTGATGGTCAACTGCCTGTGAACACGTCCGGTGGGCTGCTGGGCCGGGGCGCGCCTGTGGGAGCTACAGGAATAGCCCAGGCGGGAGAGATCGCGCTACAACTGTGGAACGAGGCGGGCGGTAGGCAGGTCCCGGGCGCGCGGCGCGGCCTTACCGATACACACGCAGGCACAGGGACGATTTGCGTGACGAACATTTTCGAGCGTCGGGATTAGCAGCTCGGAAAAGCAGCGCCCAAGAGGCGCGAGAACTTGAGAGTTGTGCATGGCAGAGCAGCCTAATACAACAGAATATGGGGAGACGGGTAATTGTGTTGCGAGTAAGATCAAAACGCTTAAGGCGCCCGACCCCTGGAAACGACCACCCGCCGAAGATCCATGGGACGCTTTTCGCGAGGTCGAGCTTATTTCGCTTGACTGGGAGCAGCACTACCGCCATAGCCTGGGGAAGACATCCCGTTTCTTCCTGGCACTTGAGCAAGGGCAGTTACTGGCTACCCACTGCACGCGCTGTGGCTTCACATGGATGCCGCCACGGCCCGTATGTGCCCGCTGCCTGTCTATAACCTCATGGGTAGAGTTAAGCGGGCGTGGGAGGCTTGCGAGTTACACGGTGCAATACTATGCTCCCGCCTTTGTCAGGCTGGACGCCCCGTTTGTATTGGCCACGGTTGAGCTGGATGGGGCGGACACGCTCTTTATGCATCTGCTTAGAGGGTACGGAGCGCTTCAGGACGTGCAGGTCGGAATGCCGGTGCACGTAACCTATGCAGCGGCGGCTGTGCAGCATCCTCTGCACCTGATGTGGTTTGAGCCGTTCGTCGAAGAGACCGGATGGGCAGACGTTGAGGCGGGTGAGAGATGGCAAGCTGGGGTGTAATAGGCGCGGTTAGCGACGAAGTTGCGCCCTTTGTTGATCGGCTCGAAGGGGCGCAGCGCAGCCGCGTGGGTGCGGCGGATATATACATGGGCTACCTTTGTGGCCAGCCCGTAACGGTAGCGAGGAGCGGGGTCGGGAAGGTGAACGCCGCAGCGGCTACATCTGCCTTGCTGCTCCTTTCGAAGCCGAGCGCTCTGGTCACCCTAGGCTCGGCAGGAGCAATAGCCGAGCGGCTGGAGGTAGGTGACGTGGTAGTTAGCAGCCGGGTAATACAGCACGACGTGGGCACCTACCGGTCCGGAGAATTTCGCCCCAGTGGCATCCCCACTTACGACGCTGACGGGATCGCAGCCCCGGTCGACTATCTTGAGGGAGATACAGTACTTGTACGGGAAGCTATAAGGGTCTCTCTTGATCTCGATCTAAGGTCTGCTAATGGTAAAAAGGCGCGGGTGATTGCCGGCACAGTTGCCACCGGCGATAGCGTGCTTGCATCAACCGAGAAGCAGTATTGGCTACGTGCGACTTTCGGCGCAGCGGTCGTGGACATGGAGAGCGCTGCCGTAGCACAGGTGGCATCGGCACATGGAGTGCCCTGGGTTGCGGTGAGGGCAGTCAGCGATGCCGCGGACGACACACTTCACGAAGAACTCATCGGGTTCGGTGACTTCACTGACGGCACTCGGCACATGTTCGGAGGCGAAGAGAGAGGGGTCGCAGCGGTGATCAGTGAGTACCACGCTCTGCTGAAGGTGGCGGCGCATAATGCGGCAGAGATCGCTCTGGCCCTTATCTGTGGCCGGTTGTCGTCGCCTTGAGGAACGAAACGGCGGCGTCACGCCAGGTAGATTTCTTTGACCGGCTCTCGTGATAGCCAATCTACAATAAGGCATATCTCTTAGGAGCAACTAATGGCGGTCCGGCGATACAAGCTTATAAATCAGCCTGAGAGCATAGTCCCCGATATGCTTAGAGGCTTTGCCGCGGCCTATCCCGATATAGTGCGGCTCACCGACGACGGCATGATCGTACGTCGCGTGCCTAAGGAGGCGGGCAAGGTAGGGCTTGTAATCGGGAACGGAAGCGGGCACGAGCCGGCCATGATCGGGTGGGTGGGACCTGGCCTTTTCGATGTGAATGTGCCCGGTGAGATATTTGCGGCTCCCGGCCCCTCCCGCATAGTGAGGGGAATTAAAGCTGCGGAGCGCGGAGCCGGCGTGCTCGTAGCTGTATCGCACCATGCGGGCGACCTCATGAACGCGGAAGCCGCGCTGGAAATGGCTCAGGACGAGCGCATCAAGGGTGTCGATATGGTCGTGTTGTACGATGATATCTCCTCAGCTCCTCGCGACCGAATAGAGGAAAGACGTGGCGCGGCAGGACTCTTCTTTGTATGGAAGACGCTGGGCGCGGTCGCTGAAAGCGGAGCCAGCCTGGCCGAGTGCAAGCGTCTCGCGGAAAAGGTCCGCGACAATACACGGAGCCTCTCGGCTGCCCTCTCTTCCTGTGCCCACCCTGTAACCGGGGAACCCCTCTTTAGGATGCCGGAGGATGAAATGGAGATCGGCACCGGCGTACACGGGGAACTTGGCTCCGGACGGCGTAAGATCACAAGCGCTGATGAAATAATCGATCTCATGCTCACACCCTTGCTTGCCGATCTCCCTTTCAGAGACGGGGACGATGTACTGGTGCTGCTCAACAATAGTGGCAGCCTCACCCTTATGGAGCTTTTCATCCTCAACCGCAGGGTTGCGCAGCGCCTCGATGAGGCGGGCATAAAGGTCTATCGCACCTGGATAGGCCCCTATGCGACAACCCAGGAGATGGCCGGATTCGCGCTAGCCTTATGCAGGGCTGACGCCGAGATAAAGCAACTCTACGACGCACCCGCCGATGGAGCGTACTTCAAAATGGTGGGCAGGGAGCGTGAAGGAAGCGACCTTGGTTAGCACAGAGATGAGTATGGACGCCGACGGGGTAATGCGTATGGTGCGCGCGATGGCGGATGCCGTGACTGAGCAGGCTGTGCATCTGGGCCATCTGGATGCGATCTCGGGAGATGGCGATCACGGTGCGGGCATTTCTCGCGCTATGCGGACTGCAGCATCGAACCTGGAGGCAGCACCACCCTCCGCACCGGCCGACGCTCTGCAACGCACAGGCTCTGTCCTCATGGACGAGATGGGTGGTGCCGCAGGATTGCTATTTGGCACGATCTTTACGGCAGCGGCCAGGCGCGCCGGCACGGCTGAGCAGCTGGATACACGGCAGTGGGCTGCGATGATAACTGATGCCCAAGACGCGGTGCAGAAGCGTGGCAAAGCCCAGCCGGGCGACAAGACGATGGTAGATGCGCTCGCACCGGCCGCTGTGGCATTTCGGGAGGCGGCGGAGCAAGGGCTGCCTTTGAGGGATGCTTTTGAGCTGTCTGCTCGGGCAGCCGCCCAGGGTGTCGAGGCTACCAAGGCTATGCTGCCAAAGCAAGGGCGCGCACGTTTTGTGGGAGAGCGCAGCGTTGGACACGCCGATGCGGGTGCCACATCCCTCTCGATAATGCTTGGGGCCGCAGCGCGAAGCCTCACGGAACGGAGCGTCGCATAGCCTTGCAGAACGGGTAGGCGCTGGTCAACGCTCCCTGAGAGGTCAGAAGCACGGACATATGGAGGAGGCGCACTTTGGATAAGCTCAAGATCGGGTACGTGGGTGTATCAATCCCCAGCTATTTCGCCGACGAGTACAAGCAGTCGGAGCGAGCGGTTGCGGGTCTAAGCAAGTTGGCGGAAGAGTTGGACTTTGACCTGCACGCGGTGCGCAAGACGGCCATGAACGCGGAGGATGCCGAGGACGCACGGCGCGAGTTGGTCGCCAACAGAGTTGATTTTCTTATGCTTGAAAACGCCGGCTGCAGCCAGGGTCAGCAGCTTATTCCCCTGTCTAAGGTATGCAGTCGTATGGGCTTATGGGCAACCCCCGAGCCGCGCCTGCATGGTGACATACAGATACACTCGCTCGTCTCGATGAGCATGTATGCATCGATAATGAAGACCTATCTGGCTCAGTACAACATCCCCTACAAGTGGTTCTACGGCCAGCCCGGAGATGAGATGTTCGATAGGCGCTTTAGGGTCACCGTAAAGGCGCTGAAGGCGATGAAGACCCTGAGCCAGTCGAAGGTAGGCTGGATAGGAGGTCTCTCACCCGGCTTTTACGACATGATCTTTGACGAGCGCAAGCTGGAGCGACGCTTCGGCGGCCTTCGAGTTTTCACGCACGAGCTAATGGAGATCGTCCAGATGGCCAAGCGCTACGACGAAAGCAAGGTCGGTGCGACAGTTTCCGAGATGAAGGCTGCGGCGACCTCTGTTGAAGTTCCGGACGATGCAATGGCCCGGGGAGGGCGCACATACATGGCCCTCAAGGAATTGGCGGCGCGGGAGGGGTACAACGCACTGGCTGTGGAGTGCTGGCCCAAGTTCCAGGCTTTCTATGGACTCGCACCATGCATGGCATATAGCTGGCTCGGCTCTGAGGACGGTATGGCGGTCGCCTGTGAAGGCGATGTGCTGGGTGCGGTGAGCATGCTCATGCTCAACCAGTTGAGCGACGAGCGGGGTTCGTCGACCTTGCTCGATATCGCCTCGCTCGACCAGGCCAACACCGGCTTGCAGCTCTGGCACTGCGGCGTAAGTCCCAGGCATTTCGCAAACGCCGCGGGCATACGCTGGGTAGAGCACCCCACCATTGGGCGCAAGTCGCCTGGCGAGCCGCGCTTCGGGGTGTCGGGGGACCAGGTGTTCGCCGCGGGGCGTAGTACAGTCTCGTACGTGGGCCGCGATGGAGATACTTTGCTGGTTATGAACTCGGAGATCGAGGAGAAGCCCGAAACGCCTGGTTTCATAGGTACACGAGGCTGGTTCAGCCAGTTCAAACTCAACCAGGAGCCTATCGAGATGTGGGATCTCATGAATACACTGACGGTGCATGGGCAGGAACACCACTACGCAGTGGCGCATGGCGATGTCTCCTCAGAACTACTGGAGATCGCGGCCTGGCTCAAAATGGATCCTATAAAGAGAGTACCTTACAAAGACTATTTGCAGCTGGAGGACACCAACGGCTGATCGTAAAGGAGCCATCGCGAAGGCATGAAGAGAATAGGGGGCAACCCGACGCTTCCGAGCGCCGGTGCCCGGCGGGCACAGAAAAGGAGGTGATGTTACAGCACGATCAGGTATATAGGTGCTCTTAACCACTCGTAACACCCCGCGATATGCATGGACGGTAGGGATGCCCGCGATACCGAATTAGCGTTTCACAACCTCAGCGTCCCTCAGTCAGCGTAGCTTCATGATAACCGAGTGGTTCTTCAGGACTTTGACGTCGAGTGTTCAGTTCCAACGGAGGAGAGAATCAGATGCTTAGTAATAGTAGCAAGCTAAAAGGCCTAGCCCTCGTAACGATGCTAGGGCTCACTCTAACTGCGTGTGGTGGGGAATCTCCCACGGCCACATCTATAGCGCCTACAAGCACTACTGCGGCGGCCGCGACGAATACCACTGCAGCCGCGCCCACTGACACAGCGGCAGCCGCAACCATGATGACCAGCCCTACCTCGGGTGGAGGGGCCACAGGCAGCACGCCTCCCGGCTTTGCCAGTTGGGACGACGTTGTAAAGCAGGCTTCCGGCCAGACACTCAACTGGTATATGTGGGGTGGGTCTGAAGCTATCAACAGTTTCGTCGACGGCACATACGGCAAGATGTTGAAAGACAAGTACAATGTCACCCTCAAGCGCGTGCCGCTGAAAGATACTGTTGAGGCCGTCAACAAGGTGCTTGGCGAGAAGCAAGCCGGCAAGGACACAGGCGGCTCGGTCGACATGATTTGGATCAACGGCGAGAATTTCAAGACCGCTCGACAGGCCAACCTCCTGTATGGCGGTTGGGCGCAAACGCTGCCCAATTCGAAATATGTGCCGTGGGATAACCCGGCTGTGTCTCTCGACTTCGGCTTCCCGGTCGATAACTTTGAAAGCCCTTGGGGCTCGGCCCAATATACTTTCCTGTACGACTCGGCAAAGTTCAAAGAGTCCAATTTGCCGCACAGCTACGCAGAACTGAAGACGTGGGTGCATGCCCACCCCGGCCGGTTTACCTATGCGGCGCCGCCTGCCTTCTATGGCACCCGCTTTATCAAGCAGGCACTCTTCGAGCTATCGGGGGATAACAAGCAATGGCTCGGAGCCTTCAACCAGGCACTCTACGACAAGTGGTCGCCTCAGCTTTTCAGCTACCTCAAGGATTTAGCTCCCGACCTGTGGCGCAAGGGTGAGACCTACCCCAAGGACGTAACTGACCTTGACCAACTGCTCGCAAATGGTGAAATCGATATCTCCGCCGCGATGGAGCCTTCGGGGCCCGGCTCGCTTATAAAGACGGGCGCTCTACCGGCGACCACACGCGCCTATATCTTCACCAATGGTACGATCGGTGATTTCCACTACCTGGCAATTCCTTACAACAGCTCAAGCAAGGCCGCGGCGCTCCTGATGGCGAACCTGGAGTTGCAACCCGATCTTCAGGCAGCCAAGCTTGATCCAGCGACGTGGGGCGACGGCATGTCGATCGACCCGGGACGTATAGCCGAGGCTGACCGCGCAAAGATCACCGAGACCTACAAGAGCCTCGGTCCTGGGGCCGTTCCCGGCGATGTACTGGCAGCGCACAAACTGTCCGACATAGTTGCGCAGTACCAGACGCAGATAGAGAAAGACTGGGACACGCAAATTAGGAAGAAGTAGCAACCTCGCCACAGTGACCGGAGGGGCGAGGTATAGCCACTCTCCTCTGGTCACACCTATAGGACAGAGACTGTGCCAGCTTCAGCAGCCACAGAGGCCACTCAGACTGAAACCACTTATCGGCGCACTAACACCTCACTGAAAGCACTGGGGCTGGCATGGCTTACCACTCTAATCTGGGCGTCTTCATTCATCCTCATCAAAATGGGTCTAAAAGATGTCCAGCCTCTAGGTTTCGCGGCGATCCGTTACTCCCTGGGGGGCCTGATGCTATTGGCATACCTACCCACTGCCGGTCTGAAACTGCCGAGGCTCACAACGAGTATGTGGGGGCTCATCGCCCTAGCCGGGGTACTCGCATACACGGTAGGGCAAGGGCTATTCTATATAGGGCAAGCCCAGGTTTCGGCCCTGACCGGCGCTTTCTTTTACAGTCTGTCTCCCCTCTTCGTGCTGCTCCTCCAGGCGGTTCACCAGCACTTCCGCCCAACAGCATGGCAATTGCTCGGCGTGGGGGCAGTGCTCGTGGGGGCTCTTATTTTTTACCCGCTGCAGGTCGCCTCGGGGCAGTGGTTAGGAATAGCGCTGCTTGTGGGGAGCAACGTAAGCACGGCCTATTATCTGCTGCTCACGCGTTCTCTGCGCATATCAACTCACATCCACCCTGTATGGCTTACGTCCGTAATTCTGCTGGTGGGTGGGGGATTACTGTTTGTTCCGGCGCTCTTGTTCGAGCGGCCCCCACATCTCGGGTCTGATGCCTTCATCATAATCGCGTGGCTGGCCGCCCTGAACACTGCGTTTGCATATACAGTCTGGAATTATCTACTAAAACTGCTGTCAGCCCTTGAGCTAAGCGTTATGAGTAGCCTCATACCACTGCAGACGGGTCTCATCGGTTGGCTCATTTTCGGTGATGCGCTGAGCCTGCCGCAGATAGCCGGGCTACTGATCGCGATTGCCGGGGTCTTTGCTGTACAATCGCGAGCGCTGTTCGCCCGACCGGCGAACAGTTTGAGGCAAAGCAGATAATCGTCAGGTGATCAAGCGGTCACAACATGAATTAGCGACGATGAAATGGTGAAGCTGTAGAGCAAGCAAGGATCTAAAATGAAAGAGAGTGTAGTAATAAAAGATGATGCCTGGAGAGAGCGACTGAAGTTGGTGCTGATGCTTGCGCCTGCACTGCTGGTCATCTTCCTCCTTTTTGGCGGTGGGTTGCTGCTGGGTCTGCTGCAAAGCTTCAACTATATGCCCATAATCGGCCTGAATAACCCCAACCTCGATGCATATAAGAGTATCTTGAGCGACAGCGAGTTCCTGCTGGGCTTCGCGCTGACTTTTTACATAGCGTTCACGTCCACTTTTATCTCGATGATCCTTGCGATCGGGATAGCGCTGGTGTTGCGCCACCCCTTCCGAGGCAAGCGCTTTATGAATTTCCTCTTCCAGCTAAATCTGCCGATTCCACACATTGTGGGTGCGGTTGGGATACTCTTCCTCTTCGCCCAGAGTGGTTTCCTGGCCAGGATCGCACAATCCGCACATGCCATTCACCAGCCCAGCGATTTCCCAGCGGTTATATATGACTCGTGGGCCATTGGCATTATCCTCGAGTATATCTGGAAGGAAGTACCTTTTCTCGGTGTGATCGCTATCGCCAACTTGCAATCTCTTGGTGAGGACTACGAGGCTTTAGCGCAGACACTTGGCGCGAACCTCTGGCAGCGCTTCCGGCATGTTACCCTGCCACTGCTGATGCCTGGTCTGCTCCCCGCCTCCATTATAGTATTTGCCTTTTGCTTCGGCGCTTTCGAGATTCCTTACCTGCTCGGATCAACCTATCCCAGTACATTGCCCGTGCTCGCGTACCGGAGCTATTCCAATATAGATCTCAACGCGCGCCCTGAGGCGATGGCGATGAGCATGGTTATAGCATTGCTCGTCATCGCGCTGATCTTTTTGTACATGGTAGCCAGCCGGCGCTGGCTGCGGTCAGACTAGGAGTTTAGGAGACTTTTTATGGCACAGGTCACAAATATCAGGACAGTTTCCGGGGGGAGAGAAAGCGCGGCCGCCGAGGTGATGGAACGTAAGCGCGCCAACTTCGTCCTCTGGATTGTGAACGCGGCCATTATAGTGGGGCTTGTGCTGCCGCTTGTGCCTCTGCTCATATGGTCCTTCAGTAAGACTTGGTTCTGGCCAAGTCTGTTGCCTCAGACGTGGAGTACGCGTGCGTGGCAGTACGTCGCCTCAGACACGTCGCAGGTACCATCCGCGCTCGGGTTGACTGTCTTTGTGGGGGTGGTGGTGACGGTAGTTTCCGTAATTATAGGCCTGCCCGCAGGACGCGCCCTGGGCCTCAACAAGTTCCGCGGCAAGATACTGGTGGAGTTCTTGATACTGGCGCCCACCATAGTCCCAGGCCTCGCCGTGGCGATGGGCATACAGGTGGCGTTCATCAAGTACGGGTTGGCCGACACGCTCCTGGGCGTCATCCTGGTGCACCTGATCCCTACACTGCCCTATGTGGTGCTGGTGCTTGCCGGGCTGTTCGCCAACTATAACCCGGAATATGAACAGCAAGCCCGCACGCTGGGCGCGGGCCCTGTGCGCACGTTCTGGCATGTAACGCTGCCGGCCATTTTCCCGGGCCTGATGGCCGCGGCCCTCTTCGCCTTTCTCGTCTCCTGGAGCCAGTACGTGCTGACGGTGCTGATCGGGGGTGGAGCAGTCATTACCCTGCCCGTCCTTCTCTTCTCATTCGCGGGCGGCGGGGACAACGCTATCACAGGCGCACTCAGCATCGTGTACATTGCCCCCGCGATTCTGATCTTGATACTTACCTCCCGTTCTCTGACCGGGGAAAACGCAGCGCTAGGAGGAATAGGCAAGAAATGACACACGTAAGCATCACAAAGCTGACCAAAGTTTACCCGGGCTCCCAGGCAAGGTCGGTTGACAGCCTGGATCTTGAAATGGAATCGGGCAAGATCACGGCTATGCTGGGACCGTCGGTATGCGGGAAAACGACAACGCTGAAAATGGTGGCCGGGCTGCTCAATCCGAGCGCCGGGGATATTCGCTTCGACAGCACTTCGGTTGTGAAAGTTGCGGCCGAGAAGCGTGGCGCCGTGATGGTGTTCCAGAATTATCTGCTTTTCCCGTACATGTCTATCGCCGATAACGTTGGTTTCGGCCTGCGTATGCGCGGGGAGAACCAGGGGACGATCAAGAAGAGGGTGTCCGAAATTCTGGGCCTTGTGCAATTGGAGGGTATGGAGAATCGCAGGCCCAAACAGCTATCAGGTGGGCAGCAGCAGCGTGTGGCGCTAGCCCGAGCACTAATAGTCAACCCGCGGGGTCTTCTGCTGGACGAGCCACTCTCCAACCTGGATGCCCATCTTCGCGACGAAATGCGCGAGCTTATCCTCACGATCCAGAAGGAGACAAAAGTTACCACTATATTCGTGACGCACGACCAGGAGGAAGCAGTGCTTTTGGCGGACAACATCGCACTTATGTTCGACGGCCTCTTGCATCAGCAGGGAGGCCCCGCCGACTTCTACGAGCGGCCGGTCTCCGAACGGGCGGCGCGATTCTTTGGAGGGGTGAACTTTGTACCTGCTACCAAGATAGGTAACAGCGTGCAAACCGCTATAGGCCGCTTCGCTCTGCAGGGCGCTGCTGTCGCGGTGCCAGACGGTCCCGCAACTCTTACCATCCGGCCCGAATCGTTGAAGATAGAGCCTGCCGACACTCTCAACGCTGTGAAGGCATACGTGCGGAGCATCATTTACGTCGGCACCTATACAAGGTATAAGGTACTCGCAGGCAGCCAGGAGCTTGAGGTGATAGGTCCCTCGGAAAGCGTCCATGTGCACAAGGAAGGCGACACCGTTCTACTACAATTGCTGCCGGATAGACTCTGGCTCGTGCCCGCCCCCGACCGTGCGAATTCTGAGCCCCGTCCAGTTAGCCAGACCTTTCCTGACGCCCCAGCTGAGGCTCTTGAAGCCGTGGACATGACGCAGGGCGCTGCCACAAACGTCTCATAGGAGATACAGAGTGCCATCTACACCTAACGACAACCGCAAACCTCTCTTACCCGTCTACTCTATAGGGTCGAGCTACTACCCACCCCACCATGAGGAGTCAGATTGGGAGCGAGACGTCCAACGTATGGCGGAGGCGGGACTGAATACGATTAGATCAGCCGAACTGCTGGCAAGTTGGGACCGGATCGAGATACGACGGGGAGTGTGCGATTGGGGCTGGCTGGACCGCCTTTTCGACCTGGCGGAGACTTACGGCCTGCGTATGGTTCTGGGAACAGGCTCTCCATGCCCCCCTATCTGGATGCTGGAAGAGTATTCGGACATGCAGATACTCTCGCGAGACGGCGTGCGCTACCCCACAGGCACTGTCTGGGGCTGGGCGTGCAAGGAACACCCGGGCTACCGCGCGGAGCTCCAGAGGTATATCAACCTGCTCGTCGACCGCTATGCTGGTCACCCCGCTATGATGGCCTGGCAAATAGACAACGAGCCAGGGTTCCCTTTAATGTCGCGAGGCGGGGACGGCCGGGGTGGCAACATTGATCACTTTTGCTACTGCCATTACCACACTCTGCGATTCCAGCATTGGCTGCAGCATAAGTACCAAGACGTCAACAATCTCAATTACTCATGGCGTTGGGACTGCACGCATCACCAGTATTATGACTGGCATATAGCAGATCCGGCTCGCTCCATGCCGTCGGAGTGGGGAGGAGTGACACACTGGCTGGATTGGCGCGCATTCCAGTACGACGCGCTCGCCGAGTTCATCGGTTGGCAGAACAGCATCATAAAGGCTCGCGACACAGAGCACCCCACGTCCACCAACGTATTTGTGTGGTCAGGACGCGAAGTTCTGATGGGCATGGACGCCTGGCGCTTGTCAAAAGAGGTTGACGCTATCGGGTACGATATCTACCCGGGTATAGGTGAGCGCTTCATTAAAGAGCCGGAATATGTGGCGATGTTCCTCTCCTACGCACGCTCGATAGCCCGACACAATAAGAGAGAAATGTGGCTACCCGAGATTGAGAGCGGGCCCCTGGAAGGCTGGGTACTCGGCCCGGACCGTGATACCACGCCCGGGGACATAGAGCGGCTCAACTTGCAAGGCATAGGGCACGGCGCCAGGATGATGCTATACCAGGGATACCGGGAGTGGCCCTGCATACCGATCCATTGGGGCGCTCTAGTGGACTTTCACGGCAACCCCACCCCACGCTGTGAAGTAGCTGCCCAAGTTGACAGGATGATAGCGGAGAACGAGCAACTCCTGATGGAAGCTCAACCAATGCCCGCCCGTGTCGGTCTCCTGTACGATGTCGATAATGAAGTAGCTGTATTTGGCATGTCGGCCAAGGAGCAGCACAAGCTGGCGTTCAGGGGTGCGTTCGGCGCGCTGTGGAGCCAGGGGTACAACGTAGAGTTCCTTGACCCCGAAGCGCTCAGCCGGGGCGAGCATGGATATAGCATCATCTTTATGCCGTTCAATATGTTGGTCAAGGAAAGCACCGCCGCGTCCCTGCGCCTCTTTGTCGAAGGTGGTGGGACACTTGTGGCCTTCGCAAAGTCCGCTATGCTGGACGATAAGGGGTGGTCGTGGGCTGACAGACCGGGGGCTGGACTGTCGGAGGTGTTCGGGGTATTGGAGAGCACGATTACCAGGGCCGAGGGCATCACGATGCGAGTGGAGAGCGGGGCCTTTGGCAATGTTCAGGAGTTACCGGGATACTGGCACAAGCAAGTGCTCAAAGTGGTCGATGATACACAGGTGCTCGCTCGCTTCGCAGACGGGAACCCTGCTATCGTGCATCATCGCTTTGGCACCGGTCAGACATTCTACTGTGCCACCCATCTTGATATGGCCTATGGCCTGCAGCCCACGGCAGCCGTGAGAACCGTATTCGGGGAGATGGCGAAGGCTGCCCATGTTGAACCTGATGTTGTCGTAACAAGCAGAGGCGCAGATCCCGACTATCTGGCATCGCGAATCGATGCCCGGCTGATGCAGAGAGGCGATGAACACCTGCTGGTTGTTCTCAATAACGGGGACACCGATGCAGATTTGCATCTCGCGATGCCCTCTCTGGGCAAAGTAAGTAACCTACGCAACCTGCTGAATGCACAGGATATATCGATCAATAGCGAAAGCGTTGGCAGGGTCGGCAACACAGGCGACGCCCACGCGGTCTTCAGCATGCAGATACGAGCTGGGCGCGGAGCTATCCTGGCATTTCAGGCCGCAGCTTCAGGGACGGGTGCCGAAGAAGTAGAGAGCAGGAACGCTGTAGGAGTTGGAGGCTAAAGAGAGCAATTTAGGGACCGCGTAACTTGTTCAGGTTAGGAGAGGTAGAGCCGTAATGGATGAACGTAACGGACGTAACAATGGAGATAGGGACCGAATAGTACCGGAGATAGGGCCGCTTTCCGGTCTCAAGGTTGTCGACCAAACACAGGCACTCGCCGGGCCTTATTGTTGCATGATGCTGGGTGATATGGGCGCGGACATCATCAAGATCGAGCGTCCCGGCGCCGGCGACCAGGCCCGCACATGGGGGCCGCCTTTCATCGGCACAGAGAGTGCCTACTATCTGGCCGTCAATCGCAACAAGCGGGATATAGCCTTGAATATCGCGAGCCCTGAGGGTAAGGAGGTGATGTACAGGCTGCTGCGCGATGCTGATATATTCGTTACTAACTTGCCGCGCCTTGATGCTATGCGCCGATACGGCCTCGATTATGAAACGTTGAGCGCAATGAATCCACGTCTGATCATGGCTACGATAAGTGGGTACGGCCATAGCGGTCCGCGTGCCGGGGACCTGGGGTATGACCTGGTAGCCCAGGGTGAATCGGGGACAATGCACCTCACAGGACCGATCGATGGTGAGCCGTATCGGTTCCCCACTGCCATGGCAGACATGACGACGGGCCTTTTCTGCTTGATAGGTATACTCGCCGCTCTGGAAGCCAGGCACCGCACCGGTAAGGGTCAGATCTTCGAGGCATCCCTGCTCGAGAGCCAGGTCACGTGGCTCGAAAACTATGCTGGAGAGTACTTTGCCACTCAGGAGGATCCGCCGAAACGTGGCAACATGCACCCGCAGGTGGTACCTTACCAGCCTGTACGCACCGCCGATAAATGGATAATCCTGGGCGTAGGCTCCGACAATGTATGGCAGCGCTTCTGCCAGGCCGCAGGACTGACGGCGTTACAAGATGATCCTCGTTTCTACACCAATGTTGAGCGCGTGCATCACCGGAACGAGCTCGTAGAGATACTCCTCCCTGTCATGCTGCAAAAGACCGCGCAGGAGTGGCTCGACCTTTGCCGTCGGTCCGACATCCCGGCGGGTCCTATCAACAGTGTAGAGGAGATCATGAACAGCGAGCATCTGCAACAGAGAGGCATGATCGTGGAGCTTGAACACCCACTCCTGGGAATGCTCAAGTCTATTGGTACACCCCTCAAATTTGGGGCTACACCTCTGACGTACCGGCTACACCCGCCTATGCTCGGCGAGCAGACGGCGGAAATATTGCGCGCCCTCGGATACAGCGATGCCCAAATCAGTAACCTGAAAGCATCGGGCACCGTGGAGATGCTCGCGCAGACGGAAGCGGAACATGCAGGCAGAGGCAGCGCACCAGATGCATAACTTACCAGGCAATGTCGACGAGAAAGGAGGATCGTATCAGCGCTATGAGCAATCCTGTACCAAAAGCAGCACCCATCGCTCCTGAGACGACGCGTCTGACAGCAGGCAAGGCCCGGGCCTTGCAGCAGATGTCCACCAGCTCCGGTGCCTTTGCTATGCTCGCGCTCGATCATAGCGATTCGATGGCAGAGCTGCTGGAGACAGATCGCGCGTCGCCTGACCCGGCCTTGATGACCGCCACCAAGCTTTATCTGTGCCGAGCGCTCGCCCCTTCTGCTACTGCCGTGCTGCTGGACCCAATCTACGGTGCTGCTCAGGCGATCCTCTCGCGGGCTCTGCCCGGTACGTGCGGCCTGATCGTCACCCTGGAAGATAGCGGCTACGAGGGGCGCCAGTGGGAGTTTGAGAGCAAGATGATCGAGGGCTGGAGTGTGCGCAAGATCAAGATCGTCGGTGCACAAGCGGTGAAGTTGCTCATTTACTACAATCCTACTGACAAGTCCAGGGGCGAGCGGCAACGAAGCGTGGTGAAAGCCGCCGTTGAGCAATGTGCGTTGTGGGATATCCCCTTGCTGGTAGAGCCTATCGTTTACCCGGCAGAGGATGAGGGGGCCGCGTCCATGGCTTTCTTGCAAAAGCGTCCGGACCTCATCATCGAGACAGCGCGCCAGATGACCGCTCTGGGCATTGATATCCTGAAGGCCGAGTTTCCGGCTAACCCCCAAGCGACCGATATGCAGAGGATGGAAGAGGCCTGCAGGGAGCTTGACCGTGCGTCGTCCGCACCCTGGGTGATACTTAGCGCGGGCGTTGGCTACGACCAGTTCCGCCTCCAAGTGCACATAGCTTGCAAGAATGGCGCATCAGGGTTCCTGGCGGGGCGTTCCTTGTGGGCCGCCTCCGCCATGGCACGAGAGGAGCAGGCTCGTCTCTCGGCCATGGCGGAAGCAGCGCAACGCTTCCAGGAACTGCGTGAGATTGCCGAAAAGACAGCCACGCCCTGGTACAGCCGGTCGAACGTTGATCTGACACCGCCGGCGTACGGCTGGCACAGACAGTACGCTCAAGAGGAGTAAGCCGGCGA
>JBBSIK010000003.1:0-21071 GCA_038232115.1 Chloroflexia bacterium | reverse complement strand
TCTCGCCCGATAAGCCCGACCTCACCTCCACCTTCAACCGGTGGGAGCCTTTCAAGCGGGTGGTGTTTGACTGCGACAGCACGCTCTCGCATATCGAGGGCATCAACGAGCTGGCCGCTATGGTGGGCGTGCCCTACGAGGTGGCCGAGATGACTCGGCAGGCGATGTCGGGTGCGGTGCCGTTCGAGGAGGTGTTCGCCCGCCGCCTTGACATAATACAGCCATATTTCAAGCAACTGGCCGCACTGGGCGACCTCTATACCTCCACTCTGGTCGAGGACGCCACAGAAGTAGCCGCCGCTCTTGCCTACCTGGGCATCGAGGTACGGCTGGTGTCGGGAGGGTACATGGAGGCTCTGCTGCCCCTGGCTGGTGCGTTAGGCGTGCCCCTCGAGCATGTGCATGCCAACGAGCTTTTCTTCAACGAACGTGGTGAGTATACCGGTTTCGACGCTAATAATCCGTTGGCGCGCTCGGGTGGCAAGCGCGACGTGTTGGACACGCTGCCGGGCGAAATGAGCACCCTGTTCATTGGCGATGGGGCATCGGACGCCGAGGTACTGCCGCACGTCGAGATGTTTGTGGGCTACGGCGGGGTTGAGAGGCGCGCGCCTGTGCATGAGGTATCTCCCGTGTACTTGCACAGTGGCAGTCTTGCTCCGTTGGTTCTCATGGCGGCAGGCATGGAGGGCTGCGTCAGGCTGCTGGACGCACCACGCTTCCGGCCCCTGGTGATAAAGGCGTTTTCGATACTGATGCGCGAGGGCACCGCCGACTACAGGCCTGAGTACAGACAGTTCTTCACCCGGCTGCGCAAGTTCTGCATGGAGGGAATATGCAACTGAGAATACCCGGCCCCACTCCCCTTCCTGATGAAGTCCTGGATGCCATGCACCGCGATATGATTAGTCACCGTGAAGATGAGTTCCGCGATCTCCTGCGCGACGTGACCGCTATGCTCAAGGTTGGTTTCCAGACTCAGAGCGATGTGCTTGTCTTTCCAGGCGCGGGCACCGGCGGGCTTGAGGCTTCTATCGCCAACCTCTTTTCGCCGGGTGACACGGTGATATCGCTGCCGGTGGGTTCCTTTGGCGAGCGGTATGCCGACATAGCCGAGCGGTTCGGCCTCCGTGTCCTACGCGTGTCATCGGCATGGGGCGAGTCTGTCGCACCGGCAGCCTTGCAGCGCATGCTGGATACCGCACCACATGTAAGTGGCGTGCTGATGACGCACAACGAGACATCTACCGGAGTGCAGAACGATGTGGAAGCCGTAGGGCGCATAGTGCGTGCTGCCACGGGTGGATCCGGCAAGACGCCGCTATTGCTTGTAGATTGTATATCCTCGATGGGAGCCGTGGACATACCAGTTGAGCGGTGGGGTATAGACGTAGCGATAACGGCCTCACAGAAAGCCTGGATGGCGCCTCCCGGCCTCACCATGCTGTCGGTCAGCCCACGCGCATGGGCAGCGCACAAGGTCGCAAACTTGCCTCGTTACTACTGGGATTTTGGGGAGGCCAGGCGCTATCTGGACAAAGGCGAGACGCCTTATACGCCCGCAATCTCGCTCCTCTATGGCTTGCAGGCTTCCTTGCGCCTCATTATGGCAGAGGGTTTGCCTCAGGTATTCGCCCGTCACGAACGCTTGCGCGACCGAGTACGCACCGCCGCCCGCTGCATGGGCATCGAGCCGCTTGCCGCCGACGAAGTAGCCTCGCGCACAGTCACCGCCCTACAAATGCCCGATGGCCGCACGGCCTCCCAGGTGATAACGGCCATGCGCGCTCAGGGCATTGTGATAGCGGGCGGCCAGGACGCATACAAGGAGAAGATCATCCGCATCGGCCATATGGGGATGGTCACAGAGCGCGACATAGAGGAGGTGATGTCGGCCCTTGGGGAAGTAGTGGGATCATTGTTGGCGGCGTGACGAGTATTGCGTAATTAGCTGGACTCAAGACTCAAAACCCACAATTCGCAAACTGAGCCATTCGCTGCAATCGTAGAGGCTTTCTTCGCTGATGGTGTGCCCTATGGGGTATTCCTGGTAGGTGAGATTGACGCGTATGCCGGTGAGGTATTCCCGTGCGTGGCGGGCGAAGTTGATCGGGATGATGTCGTCATACAGGCCGTGAGCCACGAAGAAGGGCTTCCCCTCGGTCTCCTTGAGCCGGAAGTCCAGACCCGACTCCACGGGCACGTATCCGCTGTGCATCACCACGCCCTGTACCCTCTGCGGCATAGCGAGGGCCACCGCCGCCGACATGACCGCGCCCTGGCTGAAGCCCATCAGGTATAGAGCTGCCGGATCTATGTTGTAAGCCGTCATCATGCCCTCGATGAAGTCGCCGAGTTGCGCCAGGCTGCTTTGCATAGTTTCGCTGTGTGGGGTGCCGACTCGACCCATGCCATACCACGCGAAACCCGGTCCTAAGCGAAACGGCGCACGCACGCTCACAACGGTAAAGTGTGAGTCGAGCGCGTTTTCTATGCCCATCAAATCGGTTTCGTCGGCTCCTCGTCCGTGCAGCAGCAGCAAGCCAGGTGTAGTCCTGGTCCTATTACTGCTCTCTTGCGACATCCGCACGATGTGTGTCAGGTTGAGATTAGCTCCTGTTCCTGCGTCCATACTTCCTCTTTTCGCGCGCCTTTTTCTACATGCTATCGTGTGGCGAGCGCCTCGTCTCATTGTAGCCGATCATCTGCCCATTGTCAGTCTCATGGTAGCTAAACAAGAACACTGTCATTAACCTTGATGTGGTATTTGGCGTTTCCTGTATCACCCATCACCTGCTCCTGTGTTAGAATGGACGCAAGCTGGAGCGACCCACCTGTAAAGAGGACACCCTTTATGGCTCTTATTCGCATCCCCGGTCTGGTTGATCCGCACGTGCATCTGCGCGATCCAGGCGCTACCCACAAGGAAGACTTCATTACGGGCACTCAAGCTGCCCTGGCGGGTGGATTTACCACCTTGCTCGATATGCCCAACAACCCTGGTGACTCCATTGTTTCGCCGGGGGCGCTCTCGCGTAAAATCACGGCTGCCGAGGGCAGGCTGATGTGCGATGTTGGCTTTTTTTACGGCGCAAGCCCGGACAACCTCGACACGTATTCTGAGGTAACGCGCGATGTGTTTGGCCTCAAGATGTATCTCGACCACACGACGGGCGACCTCAATATAGAGGACCTGGCGACTATTCGCCGGATCATGCTCACATGGCCCCTAAGTAAGCCGCTATGCGTGCATGCCGAGGGCCGCACGCTGGCGATGGTGCTGGGCTTGCTGCCCTCGGTGGGGCGCGGCGTCCATTTTTGCCACGTCAGCCAGCAGGTGGAGATCGAGCTTATTCGGGATGCCAAAGAACGCGGGCTGCCTGTTACCTGCGAAGTATCGCCGCACCACCTCTATTTGACAGAGGACGATCTGCCCAGGCTAGAAGGCTTCGGCGTTATGAAGCCGCCTCTGGGTCGCGGCTATGATGTTGATGCGCTATGGGCCAGCCTGGATGTGGTTGATATGATCGCAACCGATCACGCTCCCCATACGTTAGTAGAGAAGAAGGGCCAACACCCTCCCTTTGGTGTACCTGGCCTCGAAACGTCCGTTCCCTTGATGCTGACCGCTGTGCATCGTGGCAGGCTCTCGCTCGACAGGCTTGTTGAGATGATGCACGCGGCACCACACCGCGTGTTCCACACTGAAGTGCAACCTGAAACGTATGTTGAGATAGATGACACACGGCATTGGAACATAGCGTCTGATAACCTGTACACAAAATGCGGCTGGACACCCTTCGAGGGTATGCCGGTCGTGGGCGCGGTTACATGTGTGACGCTTCGGGGAGAGACCGTGGTGCAGGATGGCAGAGTACTTCCTTTGCCCACAGCCGGTTGTTTCACTCGGCCTGTGGCATAGACCTTGCAATTTCGAGGTATGGGCAGCTTAGATAATGGCACAAGTCCGTGTGGACTAAAAGGAGCGTAATCATGCCCCGGCAATCAAAGAAGCACAACAATGCGTCCGGCGATACAGCTACTGAGAACGTGGACGCCACAACGAAGATCTCGGCCAGGCGTGCGCATATTGATGGCAAGGAGATAGCGACGAAGAATCCAACTATGAACGGCGACGTGGAAGACCTCCTTTTCGGCACTGTCCCCGGCTTCACTCCACCCGCAGAACCTGCGGCCACGGCTATTGCTATGCAGGAGAGCGCGGAAGGCGAGGCGCTGTACCGCGACCTCAAGGACATGGAGATTGCGGCTATCGAGAATCCCGACCCGGAGGATGCCATTCTCGATCTGATGGGTGCTGACAATGCTGACAATGTAGATGCGCTTGCAATTCAGGAGCTGGTTCTTCCAGCCGCATCCATGAGTCTTCCCAGGGAAGAGTTCGCGGATAACATACCTGCGTCCAGGGTGCCTCTCAGGGGGCCTGCCCGGCGCACTGCCCTTAATGTTGACGAAGAAGAAGAGGAAGATGATATCGACTCGCACGAGCGCCTGACGGGCCAGATCGAGAACCTCTCGAAGATGGACCCCGGTTTCGTCACCGATCCGGTACGCCTCTACCTTCGTGAGATCAGCCATGCTCCTCTTCTGAAGAGCGATCAGGAGCTTGACCTGGCGCGCAAAATCTCCGACGGCGATGTTGATGCCACCCAGAAGTTTGTGCTAGCCAATCTACGCCTGGTGGTGAGCGTTGCCAAGAAGTATGTAGGGCGAGGCCTGACATTACTCGATCTGATACAGGAAGGCAACATGGGGCTGCTGCGCGCCGTCCACAAGTTCGACCCCTCGCGTGGCTACAAATTCTCGACCTATGCCACCTGGTGGATCCGGCAGGCGATTCTCCGGGCGATCTCCGAGCAGGCCCGCACTATCCGCCTCCCCGCTCACATCGGCGAGGCGATGGGCAAGATATCGCAAGTTAGCCAGGAGATTTCGCAGAGGCTTGGTCGCCCAGCGCGCGTTGAGGAGATCGGGCAGGCTCTCGGCATGACGGGTGAGCGTATAGGCGAAATCCTGCGCGCTGCCGAGACCCCTGTGTCGCTTGAGTCGCCGGTGGGCGATGAAGGTGACGAGAACCAGTTGCACAACTTCATCAGCGATGCCGATTCGCCTACCCCCGAGGAAGAGGCCAGCCACGAATTGCTGAAGGACCAACTGGAAACTACCCTGGAGAAGGTTCTTACCGCTCGCGAGAAGATCGTACTGCAGATGCGGTTCGGCCTGGGTGATGGCCACCAGTACCCGCTCGAGAAGGTAGGAGAGATGCTAGGTGTCACCCGCGAGCGCGTTCGCCAGATAGAAGCTGAGGCGCTCCGCAAGTTGAGGGAGCCTGCCCTCACGGAACGCTTCCGAGACTATTTGTAATTACAAAGCTTCGGAAAGCAAGAAGGCCGTGGCTCAAGTGGCGCGGCCTTCTTTAATTGGCATGGGCAACTCCGCCAACGGGCTGTCGTGTCAACCACTTGAGTGCTTGCTTTACCCCTTGCGCCCACCTACTATGTACACAGAAGCCCTGGCAATTTGCCCATTCCCGCGCATTATCCTAATGGAGTAATTGAAAATGTATTCCCCACTTTACCGCATTTCGGTGGATCCTTACGTTTGCGCCGGTGAGCCTTGTATACGTGGCACTCGTGTGCATGTGTCCTCGATACTGGACCTGCTGGCTAGGGGCTTGACAGGTGAGCAGATACTAGATGAGTACCCGCAGCTAACGATGAAGGATGTATGCGTGGTGCTATTATATAAAGAGAGCGTGTTGCGTGGTTTAGAGGTGGTACGCAGTAGAGCGTGCTGAAGGGGCGGCCAGGGTTCTAATCTTGCTTTTACTTTAGCGGAACGGACCGAGGTGTAACTATAACGTTTCAGACTTTGAAGCGTTCTATAATTGTGTTCTCCAACCACGATAGGCCTTGCGCGCTGTTCGCACCGAGCACAGAGCTTGTGCGTATGTTTATTGACAGCCCTTGGACATGGCGGGTAAACTTAGTCTGTTGGTTATTTTTTTCACATACTACACGAGAAACTTATGACAAAACTCTTAGACTCTATTAGCGGCCCTTCGGATGTTCAGCCTCTGTCGCTGGAGCAGTTGGAGCAACTATCCCAGGAAGTGCGCCAGGAAATTATCACCACGATCAACCGGATTGGCGGCCACTATGCTTCCAATCTTGGCACCGTGGAACTTACAGTAGCCCTGCACAAGGCGTTCCGCTCGCCCCATGACAAGATAGTGTGGGACGTAGGGCACCAGGCCTACCCGCATAAGATACTTACCGGCAGGCGCGACCGCTTTGGCACCATTCGCCAGTATGGGGGCCTCAGCGGCTTCCTGTGTCGGGAAGAGAGCGTACATGACACTTTCGGTGCGGGCCATGCTTCAACTTCTATTTCGGCGGCCTACGGTATGGCTGTGGCGCGCGATTTGAAGGGTGAGGATAACCACGTGATCGCCGTAATCGGGGATGGCGCGCTCACGGGGGGTATGGCATATGAGGCCCTCAACAATGCGGGCAATTCCGACCGCCGCTTTATCGTTATCCTCAACGACAACGAGATGTCTATTGCGCCCAACGTTGGCGCGATGTCAAAGTACCTGTATAACGTTCGCACCGACCCTCGCTATCATAGCGCCAAGGCCCGAGCCGAGAAGGCCCTGGCCCATGTGCCGTTCGGCGACAAGATTCTGGACCTGGGTAAGCACTTCAAGGACTCCATCAAGGAATTCTCCATGCCCACCATGATTTGGGAGGAGCTTGGATTCGTCTATCTAGGCCCCGTAGACGGGCATGATATAGGCGCTCTACTCACGGTGCTCGAAGCCGCCAAGCAGTCCAGGTGCCCTGTGTTCATCCATGTGCTGACGGTGAAGGGCAAAGGCCATGACCTGGCGGAGGAAGACTCGGTCAAGTGGCACGCCGTGGCAGCCCCCAGCAGTCCAGGCGCACCCAAGCCCACCGCGCCCAAGTTCCAGGATGTGTTTGCCCAATCGCTCATCAAGATAGCAAGGGAAGACAAGAACGTGGTAGCGATTACAGCGGCCATGCCCGATGGTACCTCGCTCAACCAGTTCGCCAAAGTATTCCCCGACCGGATGTTCGATGTGGGCATCGCCGAGCAGCATGCAGTGACGTTTGCGGCGGGCCTTGCTACCCAGGGCATCAAGCCCGTCGTGGCTATCTACTCGACCTTTATGCAGCGTGCTTATGACCAGGTGATCCACGATGTATGTATCCAGAACCTGCCCGTGGTGCTGGCTATGGACCGAGGCGGCATAGTGGGAGATGATGGGCGTACTCATCAGGGCGCGTTCGATATTTCCTACCTGCGACCCGTGCCCAACCTTGTGCTCATGTCGCCGAAGGATGAGAACGAATTGCAGCACATGATGTACACCGCCTGCAAGTACAACGGCCCTATCGCTTTGCGCTACCCTCGTGGCAACGGCTATGACGTGCCTATGGATGCGGAATTCAAGGAGCTTCCCATAGGCAAGGCAGAAGTGCTACGTGAGGGGCGCGACTTGGCGATCCTCGCGTATGGCAACCCCGTGCATGCCGCCCTTGCCGCCGCCGAGTTGCTGTCTAAGGACGGTATAGAGGCCACCGTTGTCAATGCGCGTTTCGCCAAACCGATTGACGAGGAGTTGCTGGCAGACACGATCAGCAAGTTCAGCCGCGTGCTTACGGTGGAAGAAGGCTCCATACCCGGCGGTTTCGGTGATGCAGTGCTTGAGTTCTTCCACTCTCGCAGCAGCCTGAAAGAACCTAAGATACGTATGATCGGTCTGCCCGACCAATACATAGATCACGGGCCGCAGGCGCTCTACCGCGATCGCTATAACCTGACCGCCGAGGGCATCGTGCGCGAGGTGCAACGCCACTTCCCCGACCTGTTCCCCGTTCGCCAGAAGGTAGCCGCAGTTGCAGCCATCGAGTAGTGCGCGGGTGCAAAGCGCGTGACGAGCCTGTACCGAGCCAAAACCCCTCATAACTACTAGCCCCTGGCCCCTACTTAAGCATCACCGTCTGTCCCGCCGTGAGGCCGGAGATGATCTCGGTGTCGGTGTTGTTGCTCAGGCCGATTTCGACCTCTACCTTGTTAGTGCCGTCGCCTTGCTTGATCGTGACGTACTGGCGGCGGCCTACTGTTTCAAAGGCGCGGTTGGGGAGTAGAAGCACATTGTCTTTGCGCCGGGCCGTGATGTCCACGTTGGCGGCCATACCCTCGCGCGGTGTTACCTCTGATGTTGGGGTGAAAGCCACTGTAGCCTGATATACGGTGCTTCCTTGCTTGAGGGTAGCGCCAGGAGCGAGCGCCTCGATTCTGCCTGGCAGTTTTATGCCCGGATAGGCATCCAGCGTGACAGTGACTACCTGGCCTGGCGTGACGCGACCTATGTCGATCTCGTCCACATCTGCCTTGATGCGCAGGGAAGTCGTGTCGGCCACGGTGGCGATAGGCTGCGAGCCGTTGATGATCTCGCCCACTTCCAGGTTGATGTCCAATACGGTGCCGTCTAGCGGCGAGGCGACGCGGGCATCGCTTAGTTGGGCCTGAGCCTTATCTACGTCTATCTGAGATAGCTTCACCTGCTGCTGCAGAATGGCAAGCTCCGTGTTGGTAGGGCCGGCTTTCAGCTTGTTAAGACCGGCCTGCGCCGCGTCTACTTTGCTCTGGGCGGCTGCTATCTCGTTCGCTGTGGCTCCCTTCTTTACCTTGTCCAACGTGGCTACTGCCTGGGTAACACCCTCCTGCGTGGCCTGCAATTCGTCCGAAGGCGGGCCGGCCTTGATGCCATCGAGCGCAGCCTGAGCTTCGGCTACTTTGGCGTTCGCTCCGGCCACCTGTGCGGCTTCGCTCTTCTTAGCGGCTTCATAGTTGAGCCTTGCCTGCTCCAACTGGCCCGCCGGGTCGAGCAAGTTCCTCGTGGCGTCGCCCGCCTGTACATAGAGAATGCGGGCCTGTTCGGTAGCGTTTGCCGCAGTGGATGTCACAAGATCGCGGTTGGCTTTGGCCTGTTCCAGCCTCGCCTGTGCCCCGGCTATCTCCTGCTGTGAAGCCCCCTTCTTGAGGCCGTCGAGCTTTGCCTGGGCCTCGTTGACCGCAGACTGTGCTGCCGTTACATCTTCGGGCCGGGCACCCGCCTTGAGGCCGTTCAACTGTGATGTCGCAGCGTTCAGATCGGCCTGTGCAGCGGCGACCTCCTGTGGACCGGCCCCTTCTTTCGCCTGTTGCACCTTGAGCTTGCTGATCTGTAGCTGGCCCTCTGCCGAGTTTAACTGCCTCTGGAGCATACCGGTGTCAAGCTCTGCCAGCACCTGTCCTGCTTTGACTGCATCGCCCTGCTTCACAAGCACTTTCTCGACTCGCCCCGAAGCTTTGAACGACAGGCTGGCGCTCTTCTGGGCCTCCAGTTTGCCTGTGGTTTGCACGGTGGAAATGATCGTGCCCAGATGCACGACGGCGGTCGGCACACTCCTGGTGGGCGAAGCAAAAAAGTAGATTACGGCAACTAGCGTCAGGGCAGTCAGCAGCAAGGGTATAATAATGCGCGACCTACGTCGCCTCGGCAGTAAAACCTGCGCTTCTCTCGCCACGGAACGCGGCATAGGTGGGTTCGCGGTGCCTGCGAGTTTGGCTCCTGCATCGCTGCCGTTAGTATGCTCTGCGGGACCTGTGGCCTGCGGTGTTTCTCGAGTCAATGTATCTTTCATAGTCACTTCTCTAGTGTGTATGGACGATGGTAATGAGGACTGAGGACTGAGTGGTTACGAGAGAACCTATCTTATCTTAATCTCTGCGCGTCCTTTGTGTCTTTGCGTTTCCGTCTACTAGCCCCCAGCCCCTAGCCCCTGACACCTATCGCCCATTCAGGGTTTATGCGATGCGCTTCTGGCGTGAAGCCGTATAGATCCCAGGGGCGATAGCAGCACATTATAAGGTGGCTTGTTCTCAGAGTGAAACTCGAACACTGCGCGCTCGAAGTATTGCACTGTGTAGGTCTTGCCGTTCACGGGCGACACCTCGCTGAATTCATCCGAAACGGGGTAGCCTTGCTGAGAAACGCCGCCATGACTCTGCCAGTAGCCCAGGAACGCGCCGCCCAACCTCTTGCCCGTTTGCGGGAACAGCACGGAGCCTGGAGCAGAGTTGGGCACCTGTGCTGGCGCGCCGTTGGGATAGTTCCGCCTGTATTGCAACGCGCCCAGCAACGACATGAGCACGTTGTCGGGTGCTGCATTCTCAGGGTGCATCTCGAATACGGCCCGCTCGAAGTATTGCACTGTGTAGGTCTTGCCGTCTACTTCGCTTTTCTCCTGCGTCTCGCCTGTGATAGGGTAGCCGAACTGCGGGAGACCGCCATGAATTTGCCAGTATTGCAGGAACCCACCGCGCACACTCTGACCAGTCTCCGAGAACACCCGCCCGTCTGCCTGTGGATTGCCGCCGATGGTGCGATCCAGGAAGTTCTCGATGATATTGGCGATCTCGATAGGCGGGGGATCAACAGTGCCGCCCGAAGGCACAAAGCCGTGCCCTGCGTTCTTCACCACGACCAGGTCCACGTTGTTGCCCGCCGTATGGAGCTTGTTATATAGAGCCTGTGACTGGCTCAGAGGCACCAATGTATCCCTGTCGCCGTGCAGGATAAGGAAAGGCGGCGCGCCCTTTGACACATAATTGATGGGGCTTGCTTTGGCTGTAACCTCGCTGGCCGAAGCCTGGCCGGGCGACACGCCGAACACCGCCTGACCGAGGCCCAGTGCAAAGTCGTCGGGGTTGTAGGCCGTAAGGTCCGTGGGGCCGAACATGTCAACCACAGCTTGCACGCGGCTGGATTGGTTCGTGTATTCACCACTGTTATCGAAGCCCGCCGAAGGTCCCGCGAGTCCCGCCAGGGCGACGAGATGCCCGCCCGCGCTGCTGCCCCATGCGGCGATGCGGTTGGTGTCGATGCCGTAGGTGGCTGCATTGGCACGCAAATACCGGATGGCGCACTTTGTGTCTTGTATTTGCGCAGGCCACTTGTATATGGGTGCGAGCCGGTAATTGATAGAAGACACGACATATCCCTTGAGCGCCAAAGTATCGCCCGCGCCTCCAATCTCGTACTTATCGCCACTCACCCAGCTACCGCCATGCACGTATAACACAGTGGGCGCAGGTTTTCCGCTCGCCTTCGGCAGGTAAATATCCATCTTTAGGGCTTCGCCATCGGCTGTGCAGTAGGTGACATTGCGCTTTACCGTGCTGCTTATCACTTGCTGTACAGGCGAGTTGGCTGTAGCTGCCTGTGGCTCATGGAGTGGCGCTGCTCCCGTTCTGGCAGAGGCACCTGACAGTGTTGTTGCCCCGACAAGCGCAAGGGCGAGGCTCATTATCTGAATCCTCTTGTTTTTCCAGTTGAACAAAATGTATCTCCCGCCTTAGTGGTCTGTCAACGATGGATTGATGAGTGGAGGGAGTAGCAGGGGACACCCCTGTAACCCCGTCAGGAGGCTCCGCCCCTGGCATCTCTATTTCCCAAATGATGATTGACGCTCCTCTAGAACGAATCACTACTGCCGCACAACCATAGCACCGTAACATCAACACGGTTGCCTTGCCACCAGATTTCTCACTGCGTTCGGAATGACAGGGGCCACTGGGATGACAAGGACCATATGTAATAATACACGTACTTTAGGAGACCAGTTCCAGTGCCGCCAGAATCTGAAATCGTCTCATTCGTACCTGAGCGCCTGGCTTACCTTCAATCGGGCGGCACCTAGCGCGGGACCAATGCTGGCTACGGCGGTGAGCAGCAAAGTAAATAGGAGCGCGCTACCTATCATCGGCAACGGGAACCGGAAGTCTAGTGGGAAAAGCACAGTGGACAAGAGCCACACCAGTCCCGCCGCGAGCGGATAGCCCAGCGCAATGCCCAACACGAACCCGCCTCCACCCAGTAGCAGCGCCTCGGTCAGGAAAGTCTGTATGAGGTGCCAGTTGCGCGCACCCAGGGACCTCATGACGCCTATTTCGCGCCTTCGCTCCAGCACATTGAGAGTGAGCGTGTTGGCGATGCCGATGCCGCCTATTGTGCCCACAATGATAGTCATAGCGTACAGTAGTATGCTCAGGATTTTGCTCGCTTCCAGGCTGCTTTCCTTGTCCGCGTAGGCTGCCAGCATGCCGGGTTGCAGCGTGTGGTACTTGCGCTCCAGGCGTGTGAGCGTATCCTCGACGTATGGCCCATCAGATCTGTCGAAGCGTACAGCGAAGAAATCGGCGGCCCCTGCGCGGTGCATCAGTCTCGCCGCTGTCTGGAGTGGCACGAATATCTTGCCCCGCGACGACGATTGCAGCCCCTGCGCGTTGTCGTTGACCGTGCCCACGATGTTGAGCCACTCGTCCCGCCCTCCCACTGTGACCTGTATCCGGTCGCCGAGCTTGTAGTTGTGGCCATCGGCAAAGCGAGAAGACACCACAGCCGACAACGGCTCTTCGTCGGTGAACCAGCGACCCTGTACCAGAGGGTGCAGGTACAGGCTGGTATTTGCGGGCATACCCCACATCGTGAGCCGCAGATCGGCTATATACGCGGAGGTGGAGGCCCACGCCTCGGCTTCCTTCACTTCGGGCATGGAGCGTAGTGTCGCGGCGAACGTCTGTCCCACAGGCTGCTGGAACCACACCCAGGCGTCCGCACCGTACACACCGTAAGCGTTCGATATGGAATAGCTGACCGACTCGGAGGTGCCCTGCGCGGCCAGAAACGCTGCTGTTGCCAGTCCGATAGCTCCTACCGTGATAAGATTACGACCCTTGCGGCGGGCGAGATTGCGTATAGCCATTGCGGGTATGCGCGGTAGCTGGCTCATGCGCTGCACCAGGTGATCGGCCCAGCCCTGCCCATACGTCGCGCTGATGCCATAGCTATCGAGGGCTTTGCGTACTGTGATAGCGGTGCCACGCCACGCCGGGAGGAAGGCCGCGAATGTGGTCACGCCCACGCCCACAATGACACCCTGCAAGACATCTTCGGGGTCTACTCTGATGCCGCCTATCGTCAGATTGAACAGGCTGCCCAGGTAGAGGAGAAGCGCGTGGCCCCCGAAGATGCCGAGCATCAATCCTATTATGGTGCCCACCACACCATACATCGCGCCGCCCACCAGGTATATACCAATCACCTTGTTGGAGGTCGCGCCGATTGCCTTCATCGCCCCGATCTCGCCCATCTGCTCGGAGATGACGGCTGAGAGGGTGTTCGCCACGAGGAAAGAGGAGATGATCAAGCCCACTACCGAAAAGACGGTCATCAGGGCGACGAGCGCATCTAGCTGCCGCTTGCCTACATAGTCGTCGGGGTTGCGCTCGAAGTACGAGCCGTATTGGACATTGCGCTTGTCGAACACGCGCTCTATCTCGTGCTTCGTATCGGTGCGTACTCCGGGGGAGAAGTCGGCCAGCCGCACCAGTAGCTGATTGTCGCCGTCCTGGCCGTACATCGTATGCACTTCGGTGTTGAGCGTGTATGCCACCGATGTGCCGATGATGGAGGCCGCAGGATAGGATGGCGATTTGGCGAACCCCACTACGGTTAGATGCCTCGACTCGTTGCCTGGCCCCGCCCTGTACACCACTTCATCGCCAATCACTACCGGCGTGAGATCGCGCACCGAAGACTCGAGAACCACTTCCCCGCGGCCTGGCCAGCTACCTTCCACCAGGTCTACTTTGTTCACGCTTATGCTGTCGAAGTCCTTGATGCCGTTGAACAGTATGTCTCGCCATGCGCCGCTCGCATACCACTTGGTGTAAAAGGTGGCGCGCAGTTCGGTAGCGGCTACATTGGGCACCTGCTTGACGGCGGCAGCCACGTTATCGGGGGAGATGCCCACCCACCAGCGCATGTCCTGCTGCGAGTTGTTATTGTAAGCGGCACCCTGCGCGGCGGCCATGTTCTTGGACGTGGAGGTGATAGACATGAGTCCCGCCACGCCAATGATGATACCTACGACTGTGAGGAAGGAGCGCAATCGCCGCCGCGTCAAATCGCGGAACGCCTTACGCAAGGAGATAATCATACAGGTGATCCAGGTTCTATGGGCACAGGCTTAACAGGGCAAAGCCTTCAGCCCCTCTACAAATACTACGCATCAACAAGGAAAGAATTTCCGCCCGCACTACTATTATACCCGACTAGACGCGGGCGTCGGGGGCGGCGTCTTGCGTCCTCATGTGGCCTGCTGTACCGGAAGATACTTTGGCTCGACTCAAGGGAATGACGCTATAGGTGCATCTTTTTAGCGGCGGTTTTCGTATATAGAGAACCGGAGCATCTTTGTGCCTGTGTTAGCTTATACACTCCAAAGTTGGCACGCATCCTGCTTCATGGATGCATCCCACGAGATGGTTGATAGAGGTAACTAACCTGTTGTGATCGCAGGAGCAAGTATAATGAAGACACTTCTTATATATGATGATCCCCGCCCCGTCACTCTTGGTGAGCTTTGCGAAGCCCTTACCGAGCGTACCGTACCCGCCATAAAGGATGGACAGTACTACAACGTTAGCAAGAGAGATGTGTCTAGCCTGGCCGAGACTATTCTCGCCCGCAAAGCCCGCAAAGAGTGTGTGGAAACCCAGAGCGTCACGGTTTAGGGCACGCGGTCGAAAGCCAAACATTTCGCAGATGCCTTCCTAGTTAGGGTGTTATTGCGGTGGAACGGGGTGGGGAAATCCAGGGTACAAGAGAAGGGGATGGGTCTAATGCCTCATCCCCTTCTCTTGTATACCTCCTATCTACGGTGGCGTAGATACCCAAATGTAGATTACTGCAACTTTTATAACATGCGATAAGGGTTTCGCCCTATATTTCTAACTTACCTACTAATGATACCGCTTGTCACAGTATCTACCTTCGTGCCATAGCCATCGCAGTTTTGAAACTCTACACTGAACGGTGACGACTGTCCTGGGGCAAGGTCGGAAATCTTCGCATATCCGCTCTGCACATCCAAAACCTTATCTTTAGAATCATAGAGGGCCGCATAAACCCCTACATTGCTCGCGGGCGTATTGCCCACATTCTTCACTGTGCCCACATAGTTTGGGCAGCCCCACATGTTCTTTGTCTTCACAAGGTTTCCCTTTACGACTTCAAAGTCTGCCGTAAACATGTTGAAGCTGCCAACCGGCTTCCCCTGGATTTCGACGCTTGTCCGCTTCGCGTCGCCTGGTGGATCAGAGAAACTAATTTGATAAGGCATAAGGGTGTTTGGCTTTACATAGCTTGGTACTACAAACGCGCTTTGCGTTGCAACAGTATTGCCATCTACATCGAGTAAACTGCCCACTACATCGGGCCTGTCTAGAGGGGAGGAGCCAATGTACTTGATGACGACAACTAAGATCACAGTACCAATCGTGTTCTTGTAGTTGTTGCTGCTGAGAAATTGAAAATCTGTGCTTTCCTCACTCGGAGCCGGAGTAGCCTTGTTGGCACTATTGCCTCCAACGTCGCTGTTCTTGCTGGAGGTCGTTGCTGCAACCTCTGGATTTGTATTGGGAGCAGTAGTACCCGTTGGTTGTGCAGCCAGTGCTATAGTTGTAGCATCTCCACTCAGCTTTGCCTCCCTTGTAGCGGCGTCAGTCTTAGCACCAGATATTTGCCCAGTTAGTACCGTGACCGTAGCTGCCAGTGTTGTCGCCTCTCGATTTGGCCCCAGTGTGTAGGTCGGATAGGGCGTATAAGTGGCACCGGGCACTGGTGTTGTCTCAGCACCCCCACAAGCTGTTGCCAGTACCGACATGGCGGCTAACATTGCAGCAACAGTTTTTTTACTCGACACTTCTCACTCCTCTCGTGGCTATATCCATGCGAGCGCATTGGCCGATACGTATCTATAAAAGCACCGACTCTTCAGTGCGTAACTTGTCCACCCGTCACAGGTTCCTAATACTCATCCGCTTCTCTCTAATTATTCCCTTAATGGGTGGCAGAAGGCAGCAACTGACTTCACCCCTTGTCCTCAAGGGATGCTCCGGAGAATGAGCAAAGCTAAGTCTGGCCGGTGAGGGCTATGCATCTTGCAAGAGTGCTGCCGTGCCTACCTACTTCTTATCGCCCTTTTTGTCGTCATCGTCTTTGTCATATTTCACGTTCACCTCTTGCTCCCAGTAATCCTGCAGCTCTTTCTCGCGGTCGCGCTGAGCACGCTTGCCGGCGGAAACCGCATTGTTCATGCGCTGCTGTATCTCCTGCCTGCTGACCTTGCCCGATTGTGGGGCCACCACCAGCGCGGCAGCCGCCCCGATGCCCGCTCCCAACCCTAGCCCGACCACAAAGCGGAATGTCTTGCCTATCACACCCATTGTTTCCTCCTGTCTCTAAAACGTGAAACGTGGTTCTGAAACGTGAAACGTGAAACGTGATGGGGCTAGTAAAGAGAGTACCTCCATATGCAGTGTCCATCTACCACAAGCCGCATCACGTTTCACGTTTCAGACCGATTTTACTTTGTTGCCTATTATAAGCATGCGGGGAATCTTCTGCAACTTGGCTTGTGAGACGGCAAGTTGCAGAAGATGGTTTATAGAGTGGAAGACCGGGTGGCGATGCGGTCTTTGACCAGGGCGACGAACTCGGCTACGGGCATCGTTTGCTGTGTGCCATCGCGCTTGCGGAGCGAGACCGTGCCGTCGGCCACCTCTTTGTCGCCCACTACGGGCATGTAGGGCACTTTGAACAGTTGCGCTTTCTTGATCTTGGCGTTCATCCGCTCGTTGTCCATATCGGCCTCGACCCGTACACCTGCATCGTTTAGCTCCTTTGCGATACGCTGGGCGTACTCGTTATGACTCTCTGATACGGGAATAACTCTCACCTGATCGGGGGAGAGCCACACGGGGAAGTTGCCCGCGTAGTGTTCCAGCAGAAAGCCGATCATGCGCTCGTGCGTGCCCAATGGCGCGCGGTGGATTACAAGGGGCGTCTCCGATTGGCCTTCGCGATTGATGAACCCCAGGTCGAAGCGGGCAGGCACGGCGAAATCTACTTGGTTTGTGGCAAGGGTGAACTCGCGGCCTATGGCGCTCCAGATTTGCACGTCTATCTTCGGTCCATAGAACGCTGCTTCGTCCGGTATCTCGACGTAGGGCACGTTGCCGTTGTCCATCGCCCGGCGCACCATGTCCTCCGTCTTGAGCCAGAGCCGCTCGTTGTCTACGTACTTCTTGCCGAGACCTTGCCGGCTGTGCGTGCTGAGGCGCATCACGTATCTATCTATGCCGAACAGCTCGAAGTAGAGCAGATAGAGGCCGATCACGCCCATGAACTCCTGCTCGAACTGTTCTTCGGAGCAGTAGATGTGGGCGTCGTTCATCTGCATCGAGCGGACGCGCATCAGGCCGAACAGTTCGCCGCTCTTTTCGTAGCGGTAGCATGTGCCATACTCGGTCAGTCGCACAGGCATGTCGCGGTAGCTGCGCGTCTTGTTGGCGAATATTTTGTGATGGAAGGGGCAGTTCATCGGCTTGATGTAGTAGCGTATGCCTTCCAGATCCATAGGGGGGTACATACTCTCGGCGTAGTAGGGCAGGTGTCCGCTCCGCAAGAAGAGCGACTCCTTGCTGACGTGGGGCGTGCGTACTCGGTCGTAGCCCGCCGCGTGCTCGGTCTCTTTGGCGAGCCTCTCCAACTCGTCGATGATGATGCCGCCGCGTGGCATCCACAACGGCAGGCCAGGCCCCACTTCGTCATCGAAGAAGAATATCTCTAGGTCACGGCCAAGCTTGCGATGATCCCGCTTCTTAGCTTCCTCGAGCATCAGTAGATAGTCGTTGAGTTCCTTCTTGTTCTGCCAGGCCGTGCCGTATATGCGCTGGAGCATGGGATTGTGCTCGTCGCCACGCCAGTAGGCACCGGCCACGCTCATCAGCTTGAAAGCGTCCGGTGGCACCTGCCCTGTGTTCTCCACGTGCGGTCCGCGGCACAGGTCCTCGAACCTGTCCTGCGTGTATGTGCTAATTACCGGTGCGGCCTTTACCTCGTGGCCGTACTCGTCAACCTCGCCGCTTGCAAGACCCTCGATAAGCTCCAATTTGTAGGGCTGGCCGGCAAAAAGCTGCCTGGCTTCGTCGGCGTTCACCTCTCTGTAGTTGAAGGGGAACCTGCCAGCGATGATCTGGCGCATCCTCTTTTCGATCTTTCCCAGGTCTTCAGGGTCAAAGGTGCGCGGCTTACCCGCTTCATCCATGCCCAGGTCGAAGTCGTAGTAAAAGCCGTTTTCGATAGGCGGGCCGATGGCGATCTTGGCTACCGGGTAAAGCTCAAGGACGGCTTGCGCCATCATGTGAGCCGCGCTGTGCCTTATTTTATATAGCTGGTCTTTCTTCGCCTCGTCTTCTGAAGGTGGGTTCTCCCCATTCTGCGACATGCCCGGCGGTGATTCTAATAGTTCGTGCCCCATTTTGTCCTCCTTTTCGCTGGCCGCTATCAATTGCATAAAAAGCGCAATTCCTGATTCAAAATTAAACAAAAAGCCTCTCGCCATACGGGACGAGAGGTTCTATCTCACGTGGTTCCACCCGAGTTTGACGCGGGTGCCTCATGGCACATATCGCGTCCTCGTGGAGCCTGTAACGGGGCCTGCCGGTGCCGCATACTTGCCTGTGTGGCTTTCCGCGTTACGACTCACAGGGGGTTTTCACTATGCCGTGCGCTGTAGAGGCTTTCAGCCGGTGGCCCCTACTCTCTGCCTGCTCTGTGCGCAGCTACTCGTCCTGCTCGAAGTCTTCTTTGTTTTGTATTACCCTGATTGTACAACGGCTGCGCGTAGCCGTCAAGTGACGCACGCACTATCGGAAGTAGGTCTGAGGTAGTGTTTTTTGAGTGAAGGCTGCATGAAGGAATAGGAAATGCAAGGCCCGGTGTTATAATTATCCATAAGACTTGCTACCGCTTGCTATACGTAAAATCAGGCAACTGAAGGAAAAGGACAACAATAACATGAGTATACATACCAACGGCACATCATCGAGCAACGGCCTGCCCCAGCGTTCGGTCTACTTGGACCACGCGGCCACCACCAGCGTCCACCCTGAAGTGCTTGACGCCATGCTTCCCTACTTCACGGAGCGTTATGGCAATCCGTCCAGTGTTCATGCATGGGGACGCGGGGCCCATCAGGGGCTGGAAGGCGCTCGCCGTCAGGTGGCCTCTGTGCTGGGGTGCCGCCCACGCGAAGTCGTCTTTACGTCGGGCGGCACAGAGTCGGACAATTTTGCGATGAAAGGCGTGGCCTGGGCGTACCGTAGGGGAGTGTTCGCCAACAAACAGGCAAGCCAGGGACCGGGCCATATCATCACATCGGCTATCGAGCACCACGCTATTCTTCATTCCGCAGAGGAGCTTGAGAAGCATGACTTTCATGTGACGATTCTCCCGGTAGACCGGTATGGCTCGGTTTCGCCTGACGATGTAGCACGAGCGATGCGACCTGATACGGTTCTGGTCAGCATCATGTACGCCAACAACGAGATCGGCACGATACAGCCAATCCGCGAGATAGCTGATATAGCGCATGCCGGTGGCGCGTTCTTTCACACCGATGCGGTGCAGGCGGGGGGTTCCCTCGACCTCAACGTCGAGAGGCTAGGAGCCGACCTTTTGTCGCTGTCGGCACACAAGTTCTATGGTCCCAAGGGCGTGGGTGTGCTCTATATCAAGTTGAATACGCCTATCCTGTCGCAGCAGCACGGCGGCTCGCAGGAGAGCAGGCGAAGGGCATCAACCGAGAACGTGCCCGGCATAGTAGGCCTGGGTGCTGCCCTCACGCGAGCGCAGAGCAATCTTGGCACGGAAGGCCCTTATGTGCGTGACCTGCGTGACAGGCTGGTGTCCGGTATCACCGAGCGGATCAAGGACGTTCACCTTATGGGCCATCCCACGGACCGCCTGCCCAACAACGCCAACTTCTGCATCGAGGGGGTCGAGGGTGAGACGATGCTGTTGAAGCTCGATATGCGTGGCATCGGGGCATCGAGTGGTGCCGCCTGCGCCTCCGGTTCCACCGAGCCGAGCCACGTGCTGCGCGCCCTCGGTATTCCGCGCGAACTGGCCCAGGGTTCCCTTCGGCTCACAGTCGGCATTGACAACAGCCGCGGGGACATAGACTATGCCCTGGACGTGCTGGAAGGCTGCGTCGCGGAGCTAAGGAGCGGCAATCGAACGGGCGTGACGAGTGAAACGTGAAGCCGTACTCTCCAAACGCTAATCTTACGCTCTTCACTGTCTCTACCATGATATAGTGGATTCTAGCCGCCTGCAAGAAAGCAGCCTGCGTAACTGTTCAAAATAACCTATCACTCATAACTTACAGGTACTCGTGCAGGTCCTCGCAGAACTTCTCAAGGGCATCACGCTTTAGTTCGTACATCACGCGGTTGTCCTGGTTGATTTCGTTGATGAGGCCTGCATCGCGCAGCACTCGCATGTGGCGCGAGATGGACGAAGGGGTGATGCCGCACTTGGCTGCCAGGCGTGAGCCGTAGTATTCGTTGTCCTTGGCGATGGCGCGCAAGATCGTCATGCGGGTAGGGTCCTCAAGTGCGCGGGCCACGGCCACTATGCGACGCTGCACGTGGGCCATGGCGTTTCGGTGCTCGTCGGAGGTGAGGGCGTCATATATAATCACCATCTGGCCGTAGCCGTACATAATCATAGATGACATGCTGAGGAAGAGGGACGGCACGAGCAGCACCTTCTCCAAGGGGTATCCCTCTGGGAACTCGCGGGGCAGAGTACGGTTAGCCAGGAATCGCTCCTGAACTGCGGTCAGGCGATCCGGGCCAATAGACTGCGTTCGCTCGCGCACGCTCTCTTCCCACACGGGCTTGAGGCGATCTATCTGGTGGCGGTAGCTCTGTTGCCAGTAGGTGCGCAGGAGGCGCAGGAGGCGGGTTCGCACCGTGTCGGCTTCTGTGGCCAGTAGTTGCAAAGCTTGCCGCCAACCCTGATCGTGGATGCGGTGCTCGCCGCCGTACTGCTTGAGGAGCGC
>JBBSIK010000002.1:0-21879 GCA_038232115.1 Chloroflexia bacterium | reverse complement strand
TCTGTCGCGCACCTACGCCCGTGGCTACAGGACTTCAGCGGCAAAGTTACCTATGATCCTGCAAAGGTACGTGCTGAAATAGACGCCTCGGAGCAAAACGGCACGCTAGGCTGGATGCTCTGGAACTTCAGTAACACATACACCGAGCAGGCACTCAAGCCACAGTAGAGCCAACCGGCAAGAAGGCAGCTGATCCCTAAAGCGGGAACAGACATACGCTCTACTCTAGTCATATGCTGGCTGTAAACAACGATTTCCGCAGCTATGCCCCATACACAGAGCGAGTCGAGATGCAGGTGGCTCCTAATTATGCACGTACACGATTGTGCCAATGTTAGCCCAGCCGTAGAACCACTGTGCGATGGGCGTGCTCAGGTTGACGCAGCCGTGACTGTGCGGACGACCGAAATCGTCGTGCCAGTAAGTGCCATGTAATGCCTCGCCTGTGTTGTTGAAATACTGCGGGAAGGGCACGTTCTTCAGATCGTAGTAATCGCCCTTCTCCTTGCTGCCCCCTATCATCTCGCGCGAGGGGAAGCGCCAGAGTAGCCGCTGGACACCCAGGTTAGTAGGGTTTTTGGCGGTGCCCGTCGAGGCCAGCGTAACGAGCACGGGCACCCCACCGTCATACGCCGTTGCTACCTGCTGCGACACATTCACATCAACCCAGCGCCCCGCATAAAGGCCACCCGCAAACCTGACTGGCGCGACAACACGCACCAGGTTTGACTGCACGTACATTGGTGCCTCCGGCGCTTCGGAGACGCGATACCACCGCCCACCACGCGCGTCGGCAACCGCCTGATAAAGCAGCACGCGCCGCCCGGCCCACCAGCTCTTTATCCTTTTCCCGCTTGGCGAGTTCATCACCGGAGCGCTACGTGTCAGTTCACCAATCTGGAGGCCGCTGTATTTGCCGAGTGCCTGATAGCCTGGCAAGGTTGTCTGTGCGGACGCTTGGTCCTGGTACGGTAAGGCCGCCGACAGTAAAGCGGCTATTACAATATAGACCGCAAGAATTCGGATTTTGCTATTTGCTTTCATGGTCTTGTGACTCCCTTATACTGCTGTAGCTGTTGTCCCTGCCGCAGGCCCTCATAATCTGCGTATATTATATGTCATAGGGAACTACAGGAAACATAACGGAAAGGGCGGTAAGTTGTCACGATCATCTGTGCCCAAAACACGAACGATGGACGAGACAGAGACAATTGATACGCTCAGGGCATGCTTTGCGGCTCCGTCTCCTTTATCGTCTGTCGCCCTCCCAACATCGCTTGACAAAGCGAGGTGCTATTTCTATACTGACCAGTGAGGCCCTTTTTGTGACCGCGCTCGGAAGAGCGTTCTTTTTTGCCTCGCAATCTATACTGGGAAGCCTACATCACACCGGATGCCTGAACAACAACTCATTCGTAATTTCTGCATAATAGCCCATATTGACCACGGTAAGTCCACCCTGGCGGACCGGCTGTTGGAGATTACAGGCACGGTTTCCCAGCGCAATATGGTGGCACAGATGCTCGACTCTATGCCCCTCGAACGCGAGAAAGGCATCACGATTAAGGCGCGTGCCGTCCGTATGAGCTACAAAGCTGATGACGGCCAGACATACGAGTTGAACCTCATCGACACGCCGGGCCACGTTGACTTCACATACGAAGTAAGCCGGTCCCTCGCCGCCTGCGAAGGCGCGCTGCTGGTCGTAGACGCCACCCAGGGTATAGAGGCGCAGACCCTGGCGAATACTTATCTCGCATTGGAGCACGACCTGGCCCTGGTGCCGATAATCAACAAGATAGACCTACCCGCTGCCGAGCCTGACATGGTGGCCGAGGAGATCGAGCACGTAATCGGCCTGCCCAACAAAGATGTGATCCGCGCCTCGGCCAAGGAAGGCACAGGGATCAAGCAGATACTCGAAGCCGTCGTCAAGGTAATCGCGCCGCCCTCCGGTATACCCGACGCTCCCCTGCGCGCGCTCGTGTTCGATAGCCACTATGATGCCTACAAAGGTGTGATCGCATACGTGCGTATAGTGGATGGAGAAGTATCCACGGGCGATACTTTGCTAGTTATGTCAAGCAATGTGGCTACTGAAGCTCTTGAGCTTGGGGCTTTTACGCCCGAAATGACCCCCACAAGCAGGCTGGGCACGGGTGAGGTGGGCTATCTCGCTACGGGCCTGAAAGTGGTGCGCGAGTGCCAGGTGGGCGACACTATCACTTTGCAGCACAATCCCGCAAGTGAGGCACTGGGAGGCTATCGCCCTATCAAGCCGATGGTCTACGCGGGGCTATACCCTATCGACAGCGAAGACTACACAAACCTGCGAGAGGCTTTAGACCGTCTGCACTTGAACGATGCCTCGCTCGTGTACGAACCAGAAAGCAGTGTGGCTCTAGGGTTCGGCTTCAGATGCGGCTTCCTGGGTCTGCTCCACATGGAGATCATCAGAGAGCGGTTGGAGCGCGAGTACGACCTGGAGTTGCTTGTAACGGCCCCCAGCGTCGAGTATCAGGTGACCCGCACCGATGGCACCATTATGGAAGTAGACAACCCGTCGGACATGCCTGACCCCGGCAAGATAAAGAGCATATCCGAGCCATGGATGGAAATCAGCGTGGTGACGCCTTCCCGCTACATAGGCCCGATCATGGATATGGTTACCGCCCGCCGGGGCATCTACAAAAAGATGGATTACCTCGATGATGAGCGCGTGGTGCTTGGCTACCGGATACCTTTAGGCGAGCTTATCGTGGACTTCTACGACCAGTTGAAGTCGCGCACACAGGGCTATGCGTCGCTCGACTATACACTGGCGGACTACCAGGAGGCCGATCTTGTGAAGCTCGACATCCTGGTGAACGGCCAGCCGGTGGACGCCTTGAGCATCATTACGCACCGCGATAAGGCGCAGTACCAGGGCCGCCAGCTCGTTGACCGGCTGCGCAGGCTGATCCCCAGGCAGATGTTCGAGGTGCCGGTCCAGGCTGCTATCGGTGGCAAGATCGTCGCCCGCGAGACTATTGCCGCGATGCGTAAGAACGTACTTGCCAAGTGCTACGGCGGCGACATAAGCCGAAAGCGTAAGCTCCTGGAGAAGCAAAAAGAAGGCAAAGCACGCATGAAGATCGTCGGCAACGTGGAGATACCGCAGGAGGCCTTCATGGCGGTGCTTTCTCTTGACGAGCCTGCCAGGTAGAGTGGCGCTAAAGGCACAAAACATTCTAGAGGTTGGAAAAAACTGTGTCAGAGCAGAACCCCTATACCGTACTCAACGTTCCGCAGGATGCTTCCAGCGACGAGATCGAGGACGCTTACGACGCCCTATTCGACGCGTATGAGCCAGAGGCGCGCGCCGGTGACGCTGCCGCCATAGAACTGCTCCACAGCCTCAACGCAGCACATGAGATACTGCTCGACCCGCAGAGCCGCGCTGAAGTAGACGCCGCTTTGCGCCAACCCGCGCAGAAAGGTACAGTGCAGGCACAGCCAACACTTGCACCCACAGGCACTGCAACGAAACCGGTTGGCGCCAAACCCAACACCCCAGAACCAAACACAAATACTATGGGCGCCGACACCAGACGAGCGAGCACAACCAGGCCCGCCAGAGGTAACAAGCCGGGTGCAAATACCGCCCCTCGTCGTGGTTCCACGCCCATAGGACAGGCAGCGGGAGCCACAGTCAGGGTTCGTCCGCGCGCTTCCAATGCCTCGCGTGCCGTGCAGCCAGCGCCTAACACGCGCAGGGCGACGCTCCTCATCGCCGGAACACTATTGCTCGTGCTGCTGGGTGCGGTGGCCGTCTTCCTGTTGCTTCGCCCCAAAGATACAGCAGGGCTTGCAGCGCCGCTCCCACCGGACCCCAACCGTGGTGAAGTGCTGGCGGCGGTGAACGGCGTGCCTATTTACCACGACGACTGGCAGGTGCGCCTGGACAAGGACAAAAGCGGCGCTCTGAGCGATCCCCTGTTTGCCCCTTTTATCAACAATTTCCAGGGCATCACAGGCACTCGCATGCTCGACATCCTGGGCTACGACGCGATGGACAAGCTGATAAATCTGGAGATGATCCAGCAGCAGGCAAAAAAGGAAGGTCTCTATCCCACCCAAAAGCAGCAGGAAGGCCTCATAAGTGACGCCAAAAAGCAGGACCTCAAGAACGGGCAAACGTTTGAGCAATTCCTGCAGGATAAGAAGATCACCGAGGACCGCTACAACCGCACTGTTATCGAGAACGTCGTCTACACTGTAGTTGCTAACGAGCACCTGCCGAAGTCCGGCACTGCGGATGCGCGTACTAACGGGTTCGTGAAGTGGATATGCGACACGCGCAAAGGCTATGACGTAAAGATATACCGAAAGTTCACAGTAGCCGAGAACCAGCCATGCACCAGTGGCCTACCGTCAGACCTGCCCCTGCCCGGCTTGCCCGCTGATCAACAAGGCACAGCAGTGCCGGGAGAGATAGCGACTGCGGTTGTGCCGGTCAGCCCGAAAGCCACACCCTAGAGTTGGGGTGCCCTGAAAACAGAGCCGGAGAGTCCACAATGAGCCAGGCAAGCCAGCAGAAAGTTGATCTCGAAGAACTAAGGCGCGTGGCCGTTGAAGCGGCAAGAGCAGCGGGCGCGGTGGCTCTCTCCGGCTTTCGGGGCGAACTCCAGGTGCGCTCAAAAGGCCACAAAGACATCGTCACACAGTACGACACAAAGGCTGAAGACGCGGCTATGGGAGTCATCGGGGGTCACTTCCCTGGCCATGGCTTCCTGGCCGAAGAGAGCGGTGCCAGCCACAACGAGGAAGGCACGCAGCCTCACTACCTGTGGGTGATAGACCCCATTGATGGCACTCACAACTACGCCATGCAACTTCCGTTCTGGTGCTGCTCGGTGGGGGTGATCGCTCCTGAGGCAAAGGCCGTGGTAGCGGCGGCAGTCTACGATCCAGTACACGACGAGCTATTTACAGCCACAGCTGGCGGGGGCGCATACCTTAACGGCAAGCTGATGCAAGTGAGCGCGCCTCAACAGTTTGAAGATGCCTCTTTCGCGTTTGATCTCGGCCACGACGCCTACATTGCCAATCGCATGCTAGACCTGACGAAGCGTATGTACGAGGAGGCGAAGCGTGTGCGCTTGCTTGGTTCGGCTGTGCTTGCGATGGCCTACGTTGCGGCGGGTCGCCTGGACGGCTTTTACCATATGGGCCTGCAACCCTGGGACCTGGCCGCCGCCTCTTTGCTCGTGCGCGAGGCTGGTGGCAGCATCACCGACTGGGAAGGCAAGCCGGTGGGTTGGCACAGGAGCGGCGCGGCAGTCACCAACCCTGCTCTGCACCCCCAACTGCTCGCGCTGCTGAAGAGCTGTAGCCTCGACCTCGAATGTTGAATGCTAGTACGACAGCCGCACTTCTGGATGGCAGGCATCCGATTAGGCACGGACGTACACTGTATGTATCAACTGGAAAGCTGCACTTTGCGCCTGAGAAACCCAGCAATGGCTGATTTTGAGCAACTGCGGCTGTAGTGCTAGTTGCGTGGACGAGGAACCAGGCGCTGGGGGCTAGGGACTATGCTATCTACCTCCTAAATCAGCCATCGTCCTTGCTGTTGTTCCCGCACGTAATGACGTAACGGCCACGGGCTGGCACGTATCCTGCGAGCGGCTGTTAATATCGCCCCATAGGAGGAAACTATACATGAACAAGATCAAGCAGTACGCAGCCACTGTGGCCCTACTTGGAGCTACATCACTCGGGCTTGCAGCCTGCGGAGGGGAGACGCCCACCCCTACCCCGCTGCCACCGACTCCTACCACGGCCCCGCCAACGGCGACCACTGCCCCCCTGCCTACTAACACAGTAGCGAGCGCCAACACAGGCAGCGGTGGCCCTGCCATGGACTTGCTGAATCAGTCTCAGACGGCAATGAAAGGTATCAAGAGCTACCACTTTGTGTTGAAGATGGAAAGTAACGGTGGTGTCACCTTGCAGGCCGATGGGGATTTCATGACTCCGGACAGTGCGCGCCTGAACATGGACATGGGCAGCTTGGGTAAGACCGAGATGCTAGTCATCGGGCAGGACACGTACATCAAGAACCCGGCAGGAGAGGGATATATATCAGCCAGCAATACGGGCACAGCCGGTTTGGCCGAAAGCCTCAGCCCCGGCCAATTCACCAGTTTTTCCCAGGGCGCTCAGAACGTGAGCAAAGTGGGTGATGAAACCGTTGACGGCGCGAGCACTACTCACATCAAGTTCAGCTACGATCTGGACAAAATGATGTCTCAGACGGCAACGGCAACCAGCCAGGCAACCCCTGCCGTAAAGATGGGAATGGCAAACGCGGATGTATGGATCGACAAGAGCAACAACTACCTGCGGCAGATGAAGTTCGTTAGCTCCTCTACCGCGGTCCCTGGCATGACCACACCCATTGCAGGCAGCGAGACGACCACTACTATCACCTACTCCAAGTTCAACGAGGATGTCAACCCACCCATCCAGAAACCCACTAATGTGACCACCCTGCCAGGCACATCTGATTTGCAGACTGCGCTGCCCGGTGCATCGCAGATAGCGACGAACCTGCCGAGCGCATCCGATCTCGCCACTGCAATACCGGGCGCATCGGAACTTATGCCCGCCCTACCGGGTGGCGCTCCCGCAGCCTCAAGCACGCCCACACCCTGAGCAAATCACCAAGAGCTAGCATCCAAAAGGCACGTATACTCAATCGTATATGTGCCTCTTGCTTTTACGGAGGCGTTTCCGGAGTACCGAGAAGAAGCTTGGACGCTACAATCTCAGTAAGCGAGCCGCATTTCCACCCAGTATTGCGACGAGTTCGCCCGCGCCCAGGCCACATGAGCGCACCCTCTTCAGGAATCTGGCCTGCGACAAAAGTGGGAAGTCGGTACCCCATAGGATGCGCTCAGGGCCTACCAGGCGAGCAGCAATGGGGAAAATGTCGAAGCCATACAGGTATGTGGACGCCGCGCTATCGTAGTAGACGTTGCGTAGAGACTCGCGCACTTCCGGCATCAGCTCGTAGAACGGCAGGCCCCCGCCCCAGTGGGCAAGCACTATCTTCAAGTCGGGGAAGTTCTGGGCCAACCTGAGCAACTTATCGGGAGTAACAGTGCCCTTGCCCGCATAGTTGTGCCCAATCGGCTCGCTGCTATGGGTGAGAAGAGGACGGTCGTGCTGCATCAGGACCTGCACAGAGTCCGCAAGCACCCACCTGTCTTCAATGTCGTATCGCTGCCCGTCCTGGCTCAATTCACCCAGACCCATCAGGCCGGCGCTCAGGCAGCGGTCCAGCTCTTTAGCATCGCCAGCATCGAGGGGCTGTACGCACGCAAAGCCGATCAGCTTGTCGGGATAGCGGCGCACCGCATCTATGATATAGCTGTTCTGCTCACGGCACAGCGAGCCTTCTCGCCATGGAAAGCCCATAACAACTGTGCGGTCCACCCCCGCCTCCTCCATGGAAGCAACAATATCTTCCGCCGAAGCCAGCTTATGCTTCGGGTCTTCGTACAGAGCCTTAAACCAGGTGTCGCGCTCCAAAAACTCGTCCCGCCGACTTCGCACTTCATCGGCGAAGATATGTGTATGGAAGTCAATAATCACGCGGCCAGTTTACCGAGGCGAGACTTTATTGTCAAACGGGGGGATAGTAATGTAAGTGTTCAGAGCAATCTATGACCCTCATGCCACCATAAGCGATGAATATAGCTTCCGGCTTCCAGCCCCCTAACTCCCATTCCCAACACGCTACTTCTACTTACCGGTTGCTTGGCACGGAACTTGCCTAATGAAACAGCAGTGCTAAATTCTGCGACGCCGCGGAGTTCTATCTGGCAGGGAGTTTTCATGCGCCCAAATCTTCCGCTTATGGTCTTTTCTCACCTGCGCTGGGACTTTGTTTACCAGCGGCCTCAACATTTGTTGACCAGGCTGGCCCGCAACCGGCAAGTGTTCTTCATAGAAGAGCCGGTTTATGACCGCAGGTATGAGCCTTATATGGATCTGAGTTCCCCCACCCGAAATGTAACAGTCGCTCGTCCACACACTCGAAGCGAGCATTACGGCTTCAACGACGAGCAACTGCCGCTCCTATCCGAGATGGTTCAGGAGCTTATTGAGAGGGAGGAACTTACCGACTACGTGGTTTGGCTCTATACTCCCATGGCGCTGCCTCTGGCCCGCACGCTGAACCCTCGTGCCGTCGTCTTCGACGTAATGGACGAGCTTTCCGCCTTCAAGAACGCCCCTCAGTATATGAAGGATATGGAGCAGCAGACGTTGGACTGGGCCGATGTGGTATTCACCGGTGGCCCCAGCCTGTATCGCGCAAAGCGTGGAAGGCATAGCAACCTTCACTGCTTCTCCAGCAGCGTAGATGCGGGCCACTTCGCTCATGCCCGCCACATAAGTGAGGCCCCCGACCAGGCAGACATACCGCACCCACGCTTCGGTTTTTACGGCGTGATAGACGAGCGAATGGACTTTGACCTGCTGTCCATCATGGCGAAGGCTCATCCCGATTGGCAGATCGTCATGGTCGGACCTGTCACCAAGATAGACCCGACATCTTTGCCGCAGCACCCCAACATCCACTACATGGGGCCGCGACAGTACAACGAGTTACCATCTTATCTCGCGGGCTGGGATGTTTGCATGTTGCCGTTCGCCCTCAACGAGTCTACTCGGTTCATCAGCCCGACGAAGACACTCGAATATATGGCCGCAGAGTTGCCAATCGTGAGCACGCCGATAGCTGACGTAGCGGGACCCTACGGCGACATAGTGTACCTGGGAGGCACTCCAAAAGAGTTTATACAGGCGTGCGAAGACGCACTGAACTCGCCCACAAAGGAACGCGAGAGGCGTACTGCCGCGATGCGGGCCGTTCTAGAGAACACATCATGGGACACCACCGTCCAGAACATGGAAGCTTTGATCTCATCAGCCGTGGAAGTGAGATCAGCCGGTATGAGCAATATAGAGGCGTCATCACCACTGCCTGCAACATTTGGCCGATCCTCCAGCAGGGGCGAGAGCGTCCCGGCATCATAGCCAGTAGCTGAGAACTTTACCAGCAGGTCAGAGGGACATCTTTTTAGAAGAGAGGAAATAGCAAGTGATGGAAACAATGAGGAATAGAAGAAAATCAAAGGCAAGCACGATTGTGATAGGAGCAGGCCCTACAGGGCTGAGTGCCGCATATCATATGGGCGCGGATGCTGTACTCATCGAACAAAATAGCACGGTAGGCGGCTGGTGTCGCTCCGTTGAAGACGGTGGCTTTACTTTTGATATGGCCGGCCACATTATGTTCTCGAAAGACGAGTACGTACATCGCATGTATGAGATGCTCCTGGGAGACAATGTACATTGGCAGGATCGTGAGGCATGGATCTATAGTAAGAACGTCTACACGCGCTATCCGTTCCAGGGGGCGCTGTATGGCCTGCCACCTGATGTAATCAAGGAGTGCATAGTTGGCGCTATCGAGTCGCGCTACGGCAGTTTGAGCGCGGGCAAAGAGGGCGCTGCGACAGCGAAGGTGTCCCTCGGTGGCACCATGCAGGATGGAAAGGACCACATTGAGCCGGTAGACTGCTGTGCCGACGGCGTTATTGACACACTCTCTCCAAACAGTGTAGCCTGCAAGACCGGTGTGAGCGGGGAGCCTCGTAACTTTGAAGAGTTCATCTACAAAGTATGGGGGGCGGGAATCGCCAAACACTTCGCCCTGCCTTATAACAAGAAGTTATGGGCGGTACCCCTGCGTGAAATGGAGACTTCCTGGCTTGGCGGGCGCGTGCCTCTCCCCGACCTGGAGGAGATAATTGATGGCGCTCTCTCACCTGTCCCCAGGCCTATGGGTCCCAATGCCCGCTTCGGCTACCCATTGCAAGGCGGTTTCCAGGCTCTCATGGACGGTTTCCTGCCACACATCGAAGGTGAGATCATGCTGAACACCTGCGTGCAAGCTGTATCGCCTTCGCGCCGCACGGTAACTCTCAGCGATGGACGGGAGATGCCCTACGATTATCTTGTAAGCACCATGCCTCTGCCCGTGCTGGTCAAGCTGATCGGCAACGAAGCGCCGGCGGAGGTGAAAAGGGCAGTCGCAGGGCTGCGGCACGTCTCTGTACGCTGCGTGAACCTGGGCATTGGCCGCGAAAAACTGACCGAGAAGCACTGGATATACTATCCAGAGGACACGGTTTTCCACCGCATCTTCGTGCAGGGCAACGCCAGCCCAATGTGCAACCCGCCCGGCGGCTTCGGCCTCACATGCGAAATCACCTATTCCGAGTACAAGCCTCTCCCCGCCGACGGGCAGGACTTGATAGACCTCTGCATCGCGGACTGTCGCAGGGTCGGTATCTTCAACGATGATGACCCTGTGTGGGTAGCCAACGAAGTGGATATGCCCTACGCCTACGTGGTCTACGATCACTCTCGCAAGCAAAACGTAGATACGATACGCGAGTGGCTCAAGGCAATGAACATCATCCTGTCGGGCCGGTACAGCGAATGGGAGTATTACAATTCCGATCATGCCTTCCTCGCAGGCAGAGACGCAGCTGAAGAGGTGGAGGCAATGCGCGAGGAGGAGGCCCTTGTCGCCGCAGCCAGCGCAAGCAGCTACAGTAGTGGTCTTTCGGTAGCAGTCGGCGCTTAGTAGAGTCGTTGGCTGGTGAGGCCTACCGCCCACGCTAACTGGAGACCCTACTCTTACGTTTTCTTGAGGAAGCCATTGAAGTGTCGCATGCAACGTGGCGGTATTCATTAGCGCAGCTGTTGCATGCGGCAGAGAGGGACGATAGGTTGAAGATCAAAGGCGTCATACTGGATGTAGATGGAACGCTGGTGGACAGCAATGATGCGCATACAAAGGCCTGGATTGAGGCACTGGAGCAGGGCGGATATAAGGTGACTTACGAGCAGATAAAGCGCCTGATCGGTATGGGTGCGGATAACCTGCTGCCCCAGGTCACCGGCAAAGGGAAAGACACTGACGAAGGCAAGAAACTCAGTGAGGCATGGAGCGACATATTCGAGCACAAATACCTGCCGTACCTCAAAGCATTCCCGAAGACGCGCGAAATGCTGTTGGCGCTGAAAGATTATGGTTTCAAGTTGGTAGTGGCAAGCTCAGCGCAGAAGGATATGCTCAGCCGGCTGCTGGAGATCGCGGGAGCGAAGGGCCTTGTCGAAGATGAAATTTCTTCCAGCGATGCTAAGAACTCGAAGCCGGACCCTGATATTGTCCAGGCGGCTCTAAAGCAGATCGACCTACCACCCAATCAGGTGCTTATGCTGGGCGACACACCTTATGATATAGAAGCGGCACGCAAGGCCGGTGTGGGCACGATCGCCTTACGGAGTGGGGGTTGGAACGACGACGGATTGAAGGGTGCGATAGCCGTGTACGACGGTCCAGCCGACCTCCTGGAGCACCTGGACCAGTCACCTCTCGTGCAAGGCTAAGTAAGCCGCACACTACGTACTGACAGGCAGTTGTGCAGTTGTATTGTAATGCTGCCGCCTTTGCACGTTTATGATCAGAGTAGAACAAGCCGTTAAGGGCGCGATTTTGCAAGCGGTTATTACAAGTTTGTTTGTGCCGGAACCTCCACCACGGCAGGAGTGCGGCAGATACACTTTTCGGGGGGATGTGGTGATACCTGATAAACTGTTCGAGAGCTTTTTCATGGGCGGGTTTGAATGCTCCACTCATTATACAAGGGAACGTCGGCGCGTTGATGTGCTAGAGGCGACTCAGCATGATGCGAACGCCGCATCCGACTACAGGCACCTGCGCGGGCTTGGCATCAGTACCGTCCGCGAGGGTCTGCGTTGGCATTTGATCGAGAAGACACCGGGCGTATATGACTTTTCCAGCGCACTCCCACTCGTGCATGCCGCGCGCGAATCAGGCACACAGGTAATCTGGGATCTGTGTCATTATGGCTGGCCCGATTTTGTCAATGTTTACCGCCCTGAGTTCGCCAGACGCTTTGCAGGCCTCGCGACTGCGTTCACCGAGCTGCTGGTGAATGAGACCAACTCTATACCCTACATCTGTCCCATCAACGAAGTCTCCTTCTTTTCCTGGGCTGGAGGTGAGGTAGGCTATTTTAATCCGCACTCCAACGAACGAGGTCTCGAACTGAAGGCGCAGCTAGTGCGCGCATCTATAGAAGGCATCGAGTCGATCTGGGCAGCCAACCCGAAAGCGCGGATATGCCATATCGACCCGATAATACATGTGGTCCCACGAACGGCGGAACTGGACGAGATCATAGAGGCCGAGCAAGTAAGAGAGTCGCAGTTCGAGGCATGGGACATGATCGCAGGCAGGCAGTGGCCGATGCTTGGAGGCGACGAAAAGTACCTGGATATCATCGGAGTTAACTATTACTACGATAACCAGTGGATAAACAAGGGGCCGCGCATCTTTAGGGGCATGCCCGGCTACCGCCCTTTACGCGGTATCCTGCACGAAGTATATGAGCGGTACAAACGACCTATGTTCATCGCCGAGACCGGCATCGAGGGCGATGCGAGGCCCGAATGGCTGGCCTTTGTTGCAGGCGAAGTGCGCGCAGCCATCAAATCAGGCGTTGATCTACGAGGTATATGCCTCTATCCGGTGCTGAACCATCCAGGCTGGGATGATAACCGCCATTGCCACAACGGGCTGCTTGATTACGCGGATGACACCAGTATCAGGCAGGTGTTTGAGCCTCTGGCTCGGGAGATCAGGCTGCAGACTTTCCTGATGGAAAATATGTCCGTGCAAAACTACTCCCCTGCCATGAATGGCGACAGCCGAAATCCAGTGCATAAAGAGGCCGTAATTTGAACCCGCGCATCTGCCTGTACACAGACAGTTACGAACCCTCCGGCATGGGCGAGCACATGGTGGCCCTCGCCACCGAATTGCGCTCGCACTATGATATAGCTTTCATATGCCACGCAGATTCGGGCATCTGCCAGCGCGTCAGAGATATAGGCTTTCCCACCCATGCTATAGCTTCCGACTACTGGGAGCTTAGAAATCTAATCGCCATGCTCCGGCCCGACGTATTCCACTGCCACGCCGGTGTCGGCTGGGAGGGACACTCAGGGGTATGGGCCGCAAGGGACGCCGGTATCGAGGTTGTCCTCCGTACTGAACATCTACCTTACGTGATTACGGAGAGATGGCAGCACGACGAGTACATGCGGATGCAGGATACGATTGACGCCATTATATGCGTGTCGGAAGAGTCGCGCCGGGGCTTTGAAAGGGCCGGTATATCTCCTGCAAAGTTGTATGTGGTGCGGAATGGGATCAAGCCGCCTCAAGGGATTGCCAATCGCAACGCGGTACTGGCCGACCTGGGCTTGTTTTCTGATGCTAGAATGGTACTCACTGTCGGACGCATGACCCACCAGAAGGGTTACCCATACCTGCTCGATGCCGTGCCTTCTGTGCTGGCCCAGCACCCACGCACTTTTTTCCTGGTAGCGGGTGTCGGCCACGAGGAAGAGAACCTCAAGGCGCAGGTTGAACGCCTGGGCATCACCGCCAATGTGTTCTTTTTGGGCAGACGCGGAGACGTACCTCGGCTCATGGCTGCGTGCGACCTTTTCGTTTTGCCATCGCTCTTTGAAGGTCTGCCTCTCGTAGTCCTGGAGGCGATGTCTATGGGGAAACCAGTTATAGGCACCAGAGTGTGTGGCACCAGCGAAGCGGTGATAGACCGAGTCACCGGCGCGCTCGTCGAACCCAAGAATGCCCTCGCCCTGGCCGATGCCATCATCGCGGCGCTTGACGATGCGGAACTACGGGCGCGCTGGGGCGTGGCAGGCAAGAAGAGAGTGGCAAATTACTTCATGGCTGAACGTATGGCCCATGAGACATCTGCCGTATACAGTAAGCTGCTCAAGCGGGACCAGGACCACTCGTTCGGTAGTGTGCCGCGCGAGACCGCTACAAGGGTTTGATCAAGCTACGTCTATCCAGACGAGAGGAGAAACTAGAATATGGCCGAGACCCGTGTTGGTTTCATTGGAGCCGGTGGTATCGCAGGCAGACACGTTGGTGTGCTGCGAGGCTTTGAAGATGTGAAGATTGTGGCGCTCGCCGACCCTGTGTATGATCGAGCTGCGGGACTAAGTGAGCAAGTCGGAGCAAAACCATACCGCGATTTTCGGCAGATGCTCGATAGCGAGCAGCTTGACGCAGTCTACATATGTCTGCCCCCATTCGCGCACGGAGAGCCTGAACTGGCTGCCACCGAGCGGGACTTGCCCTTCTTCGTCGAGAAACCTCTGGCGGTTGGACGTGATGCCGCTGAGGAAATCGGGCGTGCGGTGGCAGCAAAGGGGTTGGTGACAGGTGTCGGATACCACTGGCGCTATCTTACCACAACGGAGCAAGCGCAGGATATCCTGGCGAAGAACCCGGCTCGGCTAGCCCTCGGCTTTTGGCTCGACCAGACCCCGCCCCCCCAATGGTGGCGCAAGCACGACCAGTCCGGCGGGCAGATAGTCGAACAGACCACGCATATCTTCGACCTGGCCCGCGTCCTTGTTGGCGAAGTCGAAGAGGTCTACGCTGTCGGCTCCAACAAGGAGCGTGCAGAGTTCCCTGACCTCGATGTGTGCGACGTGTCGGTTGCTACGCTGAAATTTGTTACGGGCGCGGTAGGCTCAATGGCCTCAACATGCCTGTTGAACTGGCCCCATAGAATAGGGCTGCACCTTTTTGGCGAGGCCATGGTTATTGAGTTAAGCGAGCACGATATTATGATAGATATTGGGCAGGGCAGGCCCGTGCAGGGCGCGCAAGGCGATCCGTTCGTTCTCGAAGACCGCGACTTCATAGACGCCGTGCAGGGCAAAACGAACAAGGTGAGATGCCCTTATGATGAAGCTCTCAAGACGCACTACGTTACTACAGCGGCGACTCGGTCCGTGGCCGAGGGCTGCGCGCTCAGACCCGGGGCTGCAAGCGAGGCGTAGGCACGATGGGGGACTATGCGTGATGCAGTCGCCTAGGGACCAACACGCCTCCAGGCCACCATACAGGGTGCTGTTCGTCTTCGCCTGGCTCGTGGTGGGCGGCGAGGAGACCGAAGTGCGGCTGCTGGCTAAGAACATAGACCCGCGCCGGTACAGAATAGACGTAGTGGCCTGTTTTCGTAAGCCCAACATGCCTGAGCAGACCCACCGCCAGCTCACGGACCTCGGCGTGGACGTAGACAGAACGCCCTACGATCTGTCGTTCGAGGATACGGTAGCTTACCTGAAAGAAAAGATGTTGGGCTATGATCTGGTGGTGGCCTGCCAGGCGGTGCAGGACGTTTATCCGGCACTCGAACAGATAGATGTCCAACGGCGTCCTCCCTTGATCGAACATGGAGGCCTGGTGGGCGAGGCTACCGCCGGACCGAAGCACCTCACCGCACGCTACGTCGGCGTCTGCAAGCAGATAAGGGACGCGGCAGCCCCCGTCATGCCGGACCGTCCGCAGCACGCGCTGGAACTTCCCTCAATGGTGGACCTGTCAGAATTCGACCCGTGCAACCGAAAGGATGCGCGTGCGGAATTCGGCATCGCAGAGGGGGTGCCCCTGATCGGCTGGGTGGGCAGGCTGGACCGCAAAAAGCGAGTGGAGGATTTCATCGAGGCTGCGGCGCTTTTGCATGCCACCCACCCCCGCACGCGCTTCCTGGTGATAGGCGGGCCGGACGCCTTTATGCCGGTGTATGCAGAAGAACTCGTCGCACTGTCGCAACGGCTAGGTTTAGGCGATGCCCTCTCCTTTCTTGGCGACCGCTCCGACGTGCCCCGACTGCTGAGTGGTCTCGACGCCTTTGTGTGGCTTGCCAGGGGTGAGGGCATGCCCCACGTGATATGCGAGGCGGGCGCTGCCGGTTTGCCGGTTGTTGCCACCCGCGACAACGGCACCGAGGAGCAGATCACGGACGGTGAAACGGGTATATTCGTAGCGCACGAATCGCCTCGTGAGGTCGCGCAGGCGCTCGGTAGCCTTCTGGACGACCCCGAACTGGCACACCGGCTGGGCGCGGCGCTGCGGAGAAAGGTCGAAACGCAGTACAGCGCGCAGGTGCTCACCGGCAGATGGATGGCCCTCTTCGACGAGGTCATTGAGGAATCTGGCTGCCATGTATCGGACGTTGATAGCTTGTACATTGCAGATGCGAGGTCGTAGACATCACTTACCCAAGTGTTCACAACGACAAAGGCCCAGGCTCCTGCCCAAATATCGAGCTTTGTGCCTGGCCTGCTAAACCATGTTAGCTTCGTGCTAATCCTTGTTCCCTTCCTGCTGTGCGATGATTGTGCATAACGGGCAAAATGACTTATTGACAGACTCTATCAAACGGATGTAAGATAAAGGCGTTGAGAATGTGTTGAGCGTTTTCAACGATAGAAACTCCGGAGGAACTGCAAAGTTCGTTCGGAGTTTCGCATTTAAGCCTCCGCCACGGTATGCCTCTTCTACCATAGCGCCCAGGCTGCCCGACCAACATTAAGGTTCTATTAGACTTTCCCTCCCCTCAAGCCTTCTGCCATCCACTGTGTGCTATAATTCGATATTGACCCTCAATCTCAAATCCCGCAGGCGTGCAGCACCAGATGCGTTTACTAGTTGTTGATGATGACCAGCGAATCCGCGACAGTTTGAAACGGCAGCTTTCCTACGAAGGCTACCAGGTGGACCTCGCAGGAGACGCAGCCGAGGCGTTTCGGCAAATAGCCGAGCACAGCCCTGAGCTTGTGATTCTCGATGTGATGCTGCCGGGCATTGACGGCCTGGAGATATGCAGGCGAATCCGTCAGGCCGACGACGTGCCGATCCTGATGCTCACCGCCAAGGGCACGCTCGATGACAAAGTTGGCGGCCTGGACAGCGGAGCGGATGACTACCTCGTAAAACCGTTCCAGCCAGAAGAACTGCTCGCCAGAGTGCGTGCCCTCCTCAGGCGACGACTGCCGCAGTCCGCGCCCCTCAAGTTTGGCATAGTAACGCTTGACCCCTCGGCGCGGCAGGTCTGGGTAAACGACAAATCGGTTGACCTTTCCAGCAAGGAGTTCGATCTGCTGGAGTTCTTGATGCGCCATCCCCGGCAGGTGCTCACCCGCGAGATGTTTTACGACCGCATCTGGGGCTATGATTTCAGCGGCGAAAGCAATATCCTCGAAGTCTATGTCCGTTACCTGCGCTCTAAGCTTGAAGCGGTGGGAGCGCCCAAATACATTCAGACTGTACGCGGAGTGGGATATGTATTGCGCGAGGAGGCCGCGTAGTGCCATCCTCGAAGTGCGCGCTTGTGCCTCCGTGTTCGCGCCTTTCTGTGAGGTGAGCTGCCATGTCACTTCGTCTCCGACTTACCCTGCTCTCGATAGCCGTATTGTCTGTGCTCTTCCTGGCCTTCGGCGCGATTTCGTTTGGGCTGGTCAGCCAGATGCTCTACAAGCCCGTAGACGACGTGCTTGAGCTACAGTCTACAGCCTGGATCGTAGACATTTTACGACGACAGGCTCCCGACCTCAGCAAGATCGAGAACACCGAGCCGCTCAGCACTGTGTTCTATACCGTCTACGACGCCAATGGGCATATCGTCAAAGCCGAGCGTACTATCTACGTCCCGACCACGCTGGTTAGCGAGGCGCTGGAGGGTGGTAGCCCCAAAGACACCATCCCTCTCAAGGACGGTCGCCGCCTGCGTGTGCTGCTGGTGCCTATCCGTTCGTTTCCAGGTGGCGAGATTATCGGGGCCCTTCAGGTAGCTACCCCACTCGACATCACCGACAAACGTCTTAGCGAGTTGACATGGCTTCTGGCCGGCACGTCGGGGGTATTGCTCATAGTGGCGGGTCTTGGCACCTACTTCCTCACAGGGCGCGCTTTTCGGGCGGTGGACCGCGTCACGCAGAAGGTCCAGCAGATCGAATTATCGCAGGACCTTACACAGCGCATACCGGAGCCGGGCACCGACGATGAATTGGGCCACCTGGTCAGAACGTTCAACCAGCTACTGAGTCGCCTGCAATCCGCCTTCGACACGCAGCGCCGCTTCGTGGCAGACTCCTCGCATGAGCTACGCACTCCCCTCACCGTTATCAAGAGCAACATGCACCTCTTGCGACGCACCAACGACCAGGTCGAACGGGCCGAGCTTATCGAGACCACTGAAGCTGAGGTTTCGCGGCTCAATCGCATGGTAAATGACCTCCTGTATATGGCCCAGATGCAGGCGGGCCTTGATCTCAAGCCCGTGCTCAGGCCGGTGGAGTTGGACAGTGTGCTGCTGGACGTGTTTGCACGCGCCCGCTCTATCGCCGCCATCAAGGACCAGAAGGTTGTACTGGCCCACGAGGATATTGCCACCACGATGGGAGACCGGGACCAACTGCAACACCTGCTCCTCAATCTGGCGGACAACGCGATGAAGTACACCCCGCAGGGTGGCGTGATCAGCATGGGGCTGTGGAACGAAGGCAACTGGTCGCGCATCGAAGTGACCGACGATGGACCCGGCATCGCGCCTGAGGACCTCCCCCTCGTCTTTGACCGCTTCTATCGCACCCAGGAGGCGCGGCAGGTTGAACGCAATGGCGCGGGTCTTGGCCTCGCAATCGTGAAATCTATAGCAGAGGCGCACAGCGGACATGTCGAGGTCTTCAGCCGCATAGGAGAGGGCACCACTTTCCGGCTGTGGCTGCGCGGCCAGCAACCGGCAGGGCAGCCTGGCGACGCACTGCCTGAACTGCTACCGAGTCATAGGAGTGGCGCTCCTGCGAGCGCATAGCTCCCCACCTCCCCTTTGTGCTAAACTGAGCACGAAAACTCTAACCCGATGGAGGACGCATGCCGGATTACCTGAACTTGCTCGTCGAAGTGGACGAGGATAGAGGCGTCGCCCTTATCACCATAAACCGTGCGGACAAGCTGAACGCCCTCAACCACTTCTTGCTGAACGAGCTTGACGCCGCACTGGACGAAGTCGCCAACCACAGCCGTGTGTGGGCATTAGTAATCACGGGCGCGGGCAACAAGGCGTTCGTGGCGGGCGCCGACATCGGGGAGATCGCCGCCCTGGAGAGCAAGCAGGACGGTATAGAGTTCGCCCGCTTCGGCCAGCGTGTTTTCTCGAAGATCGAGCGACTGCCTATCCCGGTGATCATGGCTGTGAACGGATACGCACTCGGCGGCGGTTGCGAATTGGCGATGTGCGGTGACATACGAGTCGCGTCAGAGACGGCTCAGTTCGGACAGCCGGAAGTAAACCTGGGCGTTATCCCCGGCTATGGCGGCACGCAGCGCATGGCCCGCCTGATTGGTCGAGACCGAGCCAAGACCCTCATATTCACGGGCGAGCGGGTGAGCGCGCAGGAGGCATATCGCATGGGCCTCGTGGACCGCATAGTGCCCGGAGCCGATCTGATCGAAGAAGCGATGACACTTGCCGCCAATATAGCCAACAAAGCGCCGCGCGCCATCGCCCTCGCCAAAATAGCTATAAACGAAGGCATGTCGCTGCCCCTCGATGAGGCGATTGACCTGGAAGCCAAGCTGTTCGGGCAGGCCGTTGACACTGAGGACCGCCGTGAAGGCGCCAGTGCGTTCCGCGAAAAGAGGCAGCCTGAGTGGACGGGTCGCTAACCTCTCATGATTTGCATCGTTGTGGTGCGCCCAACGATTTCATCTACCGCGATGCGCGAGCAGAAGACCGCGCTGAGGTGCTGGCTTTCACGGCCCATACCTGGGACTTTGGCGACTACATCGGGGAGGTATACGATGAGTGGCTCGCCGATAAGGTGGGTCGTTTCGTTGTGGTCGAGGAAGCGGGCACGGGTCGAATAGCGGCCATTGACAAGCTGTCGTTTTTCGCCCCTGGTGAGGCATGGTTTGAAGGCCTGCGCGTGAACCCGGAGTTCAGGGCGCGGGGTCTCGGCACTCGCACGCAAAGATATATGATCGAGGAAGCGGCCAGGTTGGGGGCGCGCACCATACGCTTTCTCACCCTCATAGTAAACCACCCGATCCACATTATGGCGTACCGTGACGGGTTCCGCATGCGCTTCGTCGTGCGAGACTGGCGCGGCAACACGGACACCGCCAGGGATAGTAACGCCGAACCGGAGGCTAAGCAAATCACGCTTCGACAGGCAACCGCAGATGAAGCGCCCGCGCTCTTCGACCGGTGGCAGCGTGGAGCGTCTTACGCAACGTGCGGGCTTGTACACCATAACTGGCAATACGGCACATCGTCAGTTGCGGAGTGGCAGCGTGCCGCCTGCGAGGGCCACCTCTTCGTGAGTGACGCCTACGAAGCTGCCGGCGCAGCCTTTGCCCCTTCTCTTGTGCTTGTCAGGCCGAACAAGTATAGTGAGGTTGGGACATCGTGGACAGTGGCGGCACTCGCCGCGCCTTTCGGTAGCACAGCGGCACTAATAGAGGCGCTGAAGCGCAAGGCTGCCCAGGCGGGCATAAGTGAAATTGGCGGCTTATTTTCCGATACGGTTGAGCTATACAGCGGACTCGAGATAGCAGGGATGGAACCCGACCCTGACGATGAGCGCCTCTGCCTGTTTGAGTTGCGCCTGCTATAACGCTTGCCCACCCGAACGCGGTGGCAGTGGTTACGAGGGGCTGTCCGGCTGCTCGAATAGCCCCTCATAAATACGGCGAACGTAAGGCGGTAGCTTTCGCATATCGCCCATAGAGCCGCTAGCCAGCCCTGCGAACATCTCCCAATCGTTGCGGTCCACGAGCATACCGGGCCAGTTCTGTGCCGGTATACCATGCACATAGCCGAACGCCAGCCCGGACATGTCGGCATAGCGCGGGTTCTTCTCCGCACTCAGTCGCACTGTAGCCTCGATCATGCTATCTTTGAGCGGCTCCCGGCGGTAGTGCCACCAGGCATGAGCAAGCTCGTGGACCGCGGCCTCAGCCTGAGCAGTGAATAGGCGCACCTCCTGGGTCGCAGGCTGCCAGTATCCACCACCACTTGTGCTGCGAAGATCGTCCACATTCAGCCTGATATTCTCACGAAGCCACTCCTGTGCTACCCGTGTAAAGTGGTGCTCGGCCATTACGCGCTCGACGAACCGCCACTCCTCGTTTTCACCAGATGGCGCCTTCATGGATACGCTGTCGATTGCCCCGTGACCGAGGAACTTCTTCAACAACTTTGCCAATGTTCCGAACATTTTCGTAAGTCTCCCTGTCCTTTTACATGCAAGCTACAGTGCTTGTCTTTCGACATTATAGAGAAGCAAGAGATAGCGCACGCCACATGGCTATCTAACAGCGATCCGAACCCCGCTGGCACAAAAACTGCTTTAGTAATAAACGGAGAGGATTTAGGTGGCACAAATTGCTTCTCACACAGGCAGATGAGGCCGGTGTGGGTTGGCTATTGAACCTAAAAGGGCGCGCCATAGAGCAAAAGGCCATCTCCTAAAGTATAGGTGAAAAGGATCAAGGAGGAATAGAACCCAATGAATAGGAAAATCATCAGTGCTGCAGCCACGCTTGGTGCAGCAAGTCTCATGTTCTCGGCTGCGGCCATGGCCCAGACGCCGGGCACCACAGTAACTCCGAGTGGTACGGTCACTGCGGGTACTACCGGCACTGTCACGACATCGGTCACAGGTACCGTAAGTGGAAGTGCCACTGCCGGAACCACCGGCACCTCAGTGTCGACTGGCACGGCAGGCACCACCGGCACCGCAGTATCAACAGGCACTGCCGTAGCAGGTGGCACAGCTATAGCGACCATCGCTGTACCTGGCTCTATATACCAGCCAGGCGGCCAGGGC
>JBBSIK010000001.1:0-27773 GCA_038232115.1 Chloroflexia bacterium | reverse complement strand
TCGAATGATTATACCACCTGCAGCTAGGGAATGCAAACAACTAGACGATCAGGCGCAGGGCCGAGGGCGCGATGCGGAACAGGGCGGGTGCTGTGCCCAGCACTTCCCCATCCGCCTGGAGAAGCACGCGGGTAGAGCTATTGACTTCGATTCGTCTGCCACGCATGGTGCGTACCTTTGGGTGAGTGACGTGGCTGCCATCGTACACACGAGGCACGTTGAGCATCAGGTCGAGCTTCGACATGTCGCCCAGCACTATTATGTCAAACTCGCCATCGGCCAGCAGAGCGTTAGGAGCTATCTTCATGCCTCCACCGAAGAATTGCCCATTGGCAACCACCACGCTATTGACATGAGCGTGCCATTCGCCTTCGTCGTCCACTCGCACGGAGACGGGCTTGTTGCGGTAGGTGCCCAGCGTGGTCAGCAGACTGGTCAGGTAGGGCACGGTCCCGCCCAGTGCTCGTGGCGCGGCATTGGCACGCACTGTTACCTCCGCATCGAAGCCGAGACCTGCGGCATTGGCGAAGAACCGCGACTGTTCAGCGCCCCGAAACGAAGTGTAGGTCACGTGCCCCAGGTCTATCATCTGCGTGCGCCCCTCAAGCAGACGCTCGCAGGCAGCCTCAACGTCGGAGGGGATGCCGGCAGAGCGACCAAAGTCGCTACCACGGCCCGCCTGTAGCAGGCCCACAGCGATGCCTGCGCGCTCCCTGCTTTCGTTGCCAGGGCCGGCAGGGTTCATAACACCATTGACGACCTCGAACAGGGTGCCGTCGCCGCCCACAGCCACGACTGCGCTACAACCCTGCAACACCGCCGAACGCGCCAGCCGGACCGCATCGCCTCGCCGATGTGTCATCTCGCTTACGTAGCGCACACCCTCAGCATCGAGAATGCGTTTGAGCATGGCGAGCGCGGCAAGGCCCCTGCCACCACCCGCGACGGGGTTGCAAATGACCATTAGCCACCCGTCGGTAAGATTCTTATCCACTACAAAGCCTCACTTTTCCCCTGCCATTCACCCTTTTGCACCCATACGTGGAAACCTAAGCTTGCGGATTATACCAGATGCACATCTCAGAGGCTTGTAGCTCGAATCCTTCTCCGGGCCGATATAAGGTTGAGCATGCCGGCTGCTCAACTGCCCTGTAAGACCTTCCCTCCCAATGTTCCGCTTTGTGCCAGCCCTGGTCCTTTCTTTCTGTCGCACCAGCCCTGTTCAGCTGCTGCGAGGCTCTACCAGAAAGCAATATCGTGCCTGAGCACCCAAAGTTACTGCAAATAGCGTATGGGGATGGACCATTTTCCTATGGATACATCCCGGTGAATTGGTTATCATAGGGGCGGCTACGATGGGTAGTTTCGGACTTGTCAGTATTATGGACGAGCCGGTTCTTTGTCACGGTCCGTAGTCTGTAAAGGTAATCTGCTAAGGGAGTGAGTATCGCATGCTTCAGTTCTGCCACAACGTCTCCAGGATAAAGCAAGTAGCAACCCAAATTACACTCAGTGGAATCATCCTCTCCGCAACTATCGCGGCATCATCATTGGCACAGGCTCCTATCCCCGCAGGAGCTTCCAGTCTATACTTCCCAGCCACAGGACATAGCATCGGCGGGGCATTCCTCGGATTTTACAACGCTAATGGCGGTCTGCGGGTCTTTGGCCTGCCCCTCACTGATGAACTAACCGAAGGCGGCATGACAGTGCAGTACTTCGAGCGCCAGCGTTTCGAGTATCACCGCGAGGCGGCGGGCACCCCATTTGAGGTACAACTTTCTCTGCTGGGCGACAATGCGGCGCAGGGCAAACCCGCGCTCTCGCCAGTGACGCCGTTCAACTCCAGTTCCAATCTAGCATACATTCCCCAGACGAGCCATTCGGTCAGCGGGGTCTTCCTCAATTACTGGCAGAAGAATGGAACCGTGCGAGTACTGGGCTATCCTGTGTCCGAGCCTACAAACGAGAATGGCCTGATAGTGCAGTATTTCGAGCGCGCTCGCATGGAATACCACCCGGAGAAGGCGGCACAGGGCTTCCCCGTGGAGCTTAGCTTGCTGGGCAAAGACTACTTGCAGTCGCGCACTACTCCCGGCACGATCTCGGTGCAGGCCAACCAGGCAGGTCAGACCGCGACGGCCCCCGGCCACGCTCATAATAGCATGGAGCAGGACCTGCTTAATCGCATCAACGGAGCCAGGCAAGCCGCCGGTATGCAGCCGGTTATAGCCGACCCGATAGTTGCAAGCCTTTCGCTGCACCGCTCCTCCGATATGGCTGCCAAAAACTACTTCTCGCACCAACCGCCGGGCGGCGACGACTATATATCGCTACTCAAAGGCGCCAGGGTCCCTTACAGGTGGGCCGGTGAGATCATCGCCTGGAACGATTTCCCGCAGGACCAGACAGTGTTCCAGGCCTTCGATGGCTTCATGCACTCGCCTCTCCATTATGCGATCATCATGGACCCCAAATACAACTACGTAGGTGTTGGCGTGGTCAAAAGCAGCACGGGCAAATACTTCCACACCGTGATTTTCGTCCAGAAATAACCCAGGATAGAGCGACGGAGGTAGCCTCATCGGGCTACTTCCTTTTTGTTTCCTCACATCGCCCAATAACTCAGGTGCCTCTACGGCTGAGCAGCTAGACCGCCCGCAACATGCAGCATGTGTCCTGCCCAGACGGCACCTCCACGCCGAACCGCAGGCTACCGGCCACGTCCCGGCTCAAGGCTTCTGTCGCAAGCATCGTCCTATCTATCTCCACAGTAGAACGAGAGGTCACACCGGCGACCACAAGCGTGACATAGGCAGGTCGCAGGTTGCGAAGGTCCGCCGCAGCGCCCACTGTGCGTAGCCCTAGGCGCAAAGTTCTTTCCTGCGTGTTGTACTCAGCCTGGAATACGCCCACTCGTCCTGCGTCGCCTTCTACCCGTTCCAGTGTGGGAGAGGGCGAGTGGTGAGGCGCGGCATGAAAGAGTTCGGTGAAGTTCTCCCCGCCCGGCTCCACGCTCTGGGCCAGGGCAAATAGGGCCGTAGAGTGCAGGGTACGCAGCGCACCCTTGAGAAAGTACTCGCCCCCTTCCCAGCTAGCGCCGAATGCCTCCTGCGAGTAACGTTGCAGAGCAGAAGCCAGCTTGCCGTCGCCCATGCCCCGCGCCAGGATCAGGCCAAAGCCGGTGTTGATAGGCACGTCGCTTATCTCCATGCGCTCGCTAAACTGGGACGAAGCGATATACGCGCCATGAGAACCAGCATGAGCCACTTTCTTCTTGAACTTGCCGTATAACTTACGCACGAGGTGGCAGTCGAAGGGAAGAAGAAAAGCTAGGCCCCATACATCGGTGAAGTTGAAGGCGATAGGCGTGGCGACGTGCAGGTCCTTCATATAGCTAGCGCCGAATATGCCGCGCATAGCAGGCCCATGGAGCGCCATCTTGTCGCGTACAGTCTTAAGCCACCTGCCATTGGCCCAGCTATATTCGGTGCCGTGTAGGGCATCGTGTAGTGTATTGGAGGCGAGTGAATAGTTGTTGCAAGGCACATAAGCCATGCCTCGCTCGCAGCAGACACCGCCAAAGTCGTTCTCGCGCATCTGGCTGTAGATACGCTCCGCCACCTCGCTATGCGTGTAGGTATAACTCGCCCCGCTCTCAGGATCGTGCAGCATGAAGGGAACGTCATAAGTGCGGTCGCCCGACACTTTCTCGTACAGACCGAGCATCGTGCTGAGATGGCCGGAGTATTGCAAGTTGTCCCGCGCAATCGGGTCGGAAGGTGGGCCAACCGGCGCACGTTGGTGAGGACTAACCAGCACGGCCACATGCCCCGAACTTGCCAGCCCACCGCCCGGAGTAGAAGCAGGCTCAGGCACACGCCAGTATCCCCACGTCGCAACGTCCAGCATCTTCTCCAGTCCTCCACGTAGTGCCTCGGCATAAGGCGCACGGTAAGCAGGCGTGTACTGCGACATTGCTGCCACGGAATAGGAGGCAAAAGCAAGCTGGTAGCGTAGAGCAAAGTTCATCGAGGGGCTTTGCGCCTGGTAAAAGCCCTCCCATGAGCCTGCGGGTTGAGTGAGCAAACGCCGTAGGTAATTGAGATAGCCGAGACTCTCAGTAGAGAGGCCACTATCGAGTAGAGACATAGATTAGCCTTCCAAGCTGCGAATTGCTTCTAAATAACGCACAATAACGCTTCAACTATACAGCCATTCGCGGTTCATGCCTATGCACTTTGCCCCACCAATCAACTGATCTAGAATATACAGGCGGAGGACTGCCGATTCCGAGTTTTTGCTCGTAAGTAGAAAAGGCAGAATCCTCATGAAAAACTTTGTGCGGTCTTTGCGTCTTTGCATTTCCGTCTTTTGCTAACCACTAACTGCTAACCGCGTCCTGATGCTAAAATAGGGACATGATTACCTCCCAGAAGCGCAGCCGCATCAATCTCGCCCGCGCCCACATACGTAAGGCGGCCTTCGAGTCGCTTTATGGCCCCTTCGCGTGGGCCTATGACTGGGTGAGCCGCACATTCTTTCTCGACCAATGGCGCGTGTGGCAGAGGGCCGCTATACCTCATCTTCTTGGCAAGCGCGTGCTAGAGGTAGGCATGGGAACAGGCAACATGCAGATAGACATGCAAAGAGCCGGGTACGATGCCTGGGGCGTGGACCTGTCGCCGCAGATGCTCCGGCAAGCCACACGCAAGGCTCGCAGGCTGGGGCTGCCACCTTTTCGCGCGTGCCGTGCTCAGGCGCAAGCGCTCCCTTTTCAAGCCGAGCAGTTCGACTCGATTGTGAGCACCTTCCCCAGCGACTATATCATCGAACCGGCCACCCTGAAGGAGATAAATCGTGTGTTGCGACCCGGTGGAAGGCTCGTTGTAGTGCCCTCTGGATGGTTGAACCCCAGAGGCGCGAGCGGCAAGGCGTTCGAGGGCGTGGCGCGACTCGTGTATGGCGACAACAGGGGTGGCACAAACGCCCCCGCTCCTGACGATATGCGTGGGCCGGAAGCTCGTGCCTGGGTAGCTGCACTCGAAAGTCGTATGCGGGAGGCAGAATTCAGCGTTGACGCGCACATCGCCTCGAACGAGCGCGGTGCAGCCCTCGTGATCGTTGCCGATAAATCAGACCATGCGAAAAGTGTGCAAAAGGATGGAGCAGAACAATGATCGAGGTAAAGGACCTGGAAAATACTTCGGTGAGGTGAAGGCCGTGGATGCCGTCAGCTTCACAGTACATAACGGCCAGGAGACTGCTCGGTGCTGGTCCATTAGGCCCTGGCGTTTTCCTCTCATAGCCTCCGACCTCTCCGTGCTACACTTCTATCAGCATCAAGAGTCTATTCGGGCTGCTGAACTCGACGCCTGCCTGATCAGGGGCAGTGAACAGAAAGGTGCTGCCATTGAAGTCGGCACGGTGGCCGGGACCTATCTGCATCGCGCTGCCTCCTTCCACGACGTAGAGGCAGAGGTTGAGCAGCATATGGTACACAGAATCCGCAGTGCTGCGGTCATCCATGTAGGTGCCAAGGTCGGGCAAACCGAACTGCTCCATGCCGTAGGTACGCATCAGGTAGCGCTCATGTGGCTCGTCCTCGGCCAGATTAAGGGTAACAACACCCACCCACAGGTGTATCGGCGGCGTCTCGCCCGGCTCTATTGGCAGGTACTCTATCAGCAGTTCGGTAGGCTGTGCCAGGGCCGCACGCTCATTGAGGATGCCCAGCCCGCCCTGCGAGATAAGCGCTGTGGCTACCTGATACAAGGCCATCAGTTGCTCCACCGGCTTTGACGAGCCACGCATGTACAGCAGGCGTATAGCAGCCCTATGGCTCATGAGGCGAACTCGCTGCTCGTCGGGCATGGGAGACACTCCTATCGTCCGAGCAAGCACATCCTCGCGCACGGGAGCGTTGAGCGCCACCATAGCGATTTCGTGGTCGCCCCACCGTGCTACACCCCCCACCATCGGCACGTCTGAGCCATCGGTCCGCGCCCATTCCACCCGGCACGGCCCCACCAACCGGCTGAGTATCGTTTCAGTACGCAGTGCATCAAGCTGAGGCATGCTCCCGTACAACACTGTGCATGCCTGCTTTACGTCAAGTTGCCACTTCGTGCCACTACCAACCCCGCTCCCATCACTCGAAGAGCTGCTCAAGCTATCACATCCATTTCTATATTCTCTGCCTCTTAGCGTCTTAGTGCCTTAGCGTTTTCGCCTTCTGCCCGCCCCAATCCCCACCCTTATAGGGTTAAATTTGCATCACCAGGCACGGGTGGCGGTGGAGTGGTGAGTTGCAGGCCGTATATCTCATCGGCGAGGCCCAATTCTATACATTCTTCAGCGGTGAGGAAGCGGTCACGGCCCGTATAGATGTAGCTTTCCCACCATGCGGCGTCGTGCTTGCCGCTACGCTGGGAGAAGATGTTGCATACCAGGTTCTTGTAGTGCTTGGCAAGGGCCGCGTAGTCGTTGAAGATGCGCTGGTCGTCACCGGAGAGGAACCACTGGGGAGAATGCAGCATGAGCGTCGAAAACGAGCCCAGGAGCCGCCTGTCGCCCGCTTGAAAAACGATAGCACCCATCGAGTAGGCATACCCCGTAACCACCGTGTTGATCGTCACCTTATACAGCGTGCGCAGACGATAGATCAGTTGCATCATCGCCAGACCGGAGCCGACCGAGCCGCCACCCGAATTGATATAGACGGTGATTGGCTCGTCAGGTTTGTTCTCGCGGGCCACCGCCATCGTGGTGAGAGATTGGCCGAAGTGTTCAGCAGCCTGGTCGTTTATGTCACCGAGGAAGTAGATGCCGCTCGCTTCGAGTTTCTGCTGTTGCTCTAAATTGCGTTCGATAAGCGCGTACAGGTCAATCATGTGGGGCCAGTCTCCAGGGGATAGGATAGCTGCATGGCGTAAGCGCATTATAGACGCGCACGCAGGTGGAGTCAAACGCGATAGGGAGCGTAAGTGTTCAGAATTGAGGTGGGGACACCCCCACACCCCCGCATGGGCTTGCCCCTGCACCCAAGTGTGAACACTTACCAAGAAGTGAGGCAGCTACTCGATCGGGTAATGAGCGTCTATGTTCACCTTTATCTGGCTGGGGTCCAAACTCCTGGCTGAGAGAGGCAGGTCTATGTTGAAGACGATGTGCTGAGTCTCATCTTTTGCCAGATCAAAGTCCCTGGTATCCTGCGCGATGGTCTCGCCGTTCTGCTCGTTGGTGAGGCTGACCACCACCTCGACCTGCCCGCTGCCTGGGCCTGCGTTTGTTATGGTAGCATCAATCGAGTAAGGCTTGTCTGAGTTTGGCGCTGGGGGCATAGTGGTGTAGCCCTGGAGCACAGGTCTAGGACCCAGACAGCCGGTGAGGGCAAACACGAGCACGCAGAGGCCAATAATGGAGAGCAGGCGATTCTTCATAGTACGCATCTCCCTTATCTGGAAGGCACCCACGGGGGCAGCAGTATAATGAAAGTCAATATAGCCATAATAATGAGCATCGCCAGCCCGGCACAACCCATCGTGGCAAGTGGATCGGCACGGTTCTCACTCCTGGTAAGCTGGAGGAAGCCCAGTGGCTCCGGTATTATAGGTACGTTGTATTCTACTTCATACTCAAGATCAGGCATGAGAGACTCGTTGCGCAGGGCCGGGACCACTTGCCGCAGTGCCCTATCAACCTCTTCTTTATCTTCCTCCGTTATCTCGACTCTGGGCCAGAGTTCCTCTTCCTTGCCCAGTTGCTTCTCCAGGTTGCAAAAGGCTTTCACCATGCTGTGGTACTGGCTGGCCTTATCCTCGTCTATGCTAGACCACTCGGTTATCTGCAAGCTGGCTTCTCGGTCTTGCTTCTTCAGCACCTTTATGACCTGGGTGGTCACGAACTCGAATAGGCTGTTGCTCATCCCATCCTTGGTAGGATAATATGTGATTCTCACACCTTCGATCACAAGTTCGCCCAACTTGCCCGCCGAATCACCTATCTGCCACTTTATGTCGTCCTGTGGCTTACCCCGCAGGCGCACCGCCTGGTCCAGGCACACGTATTTGCTCTTGCCGCCAGTCTTTAACGCGCTATGCTTGCGGCGCTCCACACGCTCTTGAGCATCTTGCCCGTGCGAAAAGACCCTGGGGGCATTGAGCCACGCCATGCGCAACCCACCCACGAAGCCCTTCCATGTGGTCGCCAGGTAATAGAGGGCCAGCACAAAGATGATAGCAATCGTGAGGGTCTCAACATTGCTTCGCTGAGCAAGGGCTATAAAGTAGCGCACTCGCCAGGCTACGGTGACTATAATCGCCACGGAAATCAGGTCGAGCACGACGTAGATAAGGGCAATCCAACGCACCCTCTCACCATAGCGTTCAGGAGTCTGCTCGGTATGCCCCATAATGAGCGATTCAGTTAAACCCATGTGCCTGCTGTCCCCCTTCTCTGTGCCCGCTATGACCCAATCACATATTGTAACGGAAACAACCCTGCTGCGTTATGGGGAGCAGGTGAGTAGAGGATAGGAGCTGTGAATCAGTTCCTATCGAGTATCCCGCTTGTGCATCTACTCAACCGTTGCGTACAATACGACGCATGGATGTTTTCTACTATCTGGGGCTGGGCGTCATAGGGTTCGCGGCGGGGCTGGTCGGATCGCTGTTGGGATTGGGCGGCGGCATATTCGTGGTGCCTGCGCTCGTGCTGGGCTTCCACGTGCCTACTATTGTAGCCATAGGCACCAGCAACGTAGCGGTCGTAGCGACCTCCACGGCGGGAGCGTCCATCTACGTTCGCCAGCGCATGAGCAACATCCGGCTTGGGTTGGTCCTGCTCATCTCCACCACTGCGGCTGCCGTTATAAGCTCCCTCGTCGCCCGACAACTGCCCGGACAGGTGCTCAGTGGCCTGTTCGCGGTCATTCTGCTGTACACTGCCGTTACGATGCTCAGGAGCGCGGGGCCTGCCGAGGACAACAAACCCGCCGGTGAAGACGAGGTCATTGCAAGCGATTCCCTGAGACTGGGCGGCAGCTATTACGACGCCTCAACCGGTAAGAGCGAAAGCTACACCCCTCGCAACGTGCGTACCGGTATGGGCCTGAGCGTGCTTGCGGGCATAGTGGCGGGGCTGCTCGGCGTAGGGGGTGGCGTAGTGCAGGTGCCTGTAATGAACCTGCTTATGCGCGTCCCTCTCAAGGTAGCCACAGCCACCAGCAACTATATGGTAGGGATCACGGCCACCAGCGCAGCCTTCGTGCGTTATGCCAGTGGCGATATAAACCCACTGATAGCCGTACCCACTGCCCTAACGGTGTTCCTGGGAGCGCGCGCTGGAGCATGGCTGGTGCCTCGCACTCCCAATGCTCGCCTCAAACGCATCTTCGGCTGGGTCGCAATCGTCATAGCCGCACTAATGATCCTGGAGTCGCTAGGCATCTACAAAGCGCCACTTAAGTAGGGGCACGTGTATTGCGTAACTCGTAAAGAGACGGAAACGCACATACGCGAAGAACGCAAAGGACGCGCAAAGATTTAGAAGGGTTACCTGTTACGCATTAAAGAAGAACACGGAGGAATTATGGATCCGGTGGCGATAGCCGGTTTTGTGCTGTTCGGCCTCGCGGTGGGCACTTACGGCACGCTGATTGGGGCAGGCGGTGGGTTCATCATTGTGCCTGTGCTTGTGCTGCTCCTGAAGTGGGACCACACGCAGGCGGTGGGCACATCGCTATTCGTGGTCATGGCAAACGCGGCCAGCGGCTCAGTGTCCTATCTGCGGCAGAAGCGCGTGGATATAATTACGGGCCTGCAATTCGCCGCCGCCACCGTCCCCGGCGCGATCATCGGCTCCTTCCTCGTCGAGCAGCTAACAGGTCGCGTGTTCAACATCATATTCGGCAGCATACTGGTCATCGTCTCGCTCTACCTGATGCTCAGGCCGGGCAAGCCGGAGAGCCACCAGATAAGCACTGATAAGCCCCAGGGCATCAAGGGTTGGGGTTGGACGGTGCGGCGCATAGTGGACGCACGCGGGAGCATATTCAACTACGGCTTCTCCATGCCTCTGGGCATTCTGCTCAGCTTCGGCGTCGGCTTCCTGTCGAGCATCCTGGGCATAGGGGGCGGTATCGTCCACGTGCCCGCCCTGGTAACGCTGTTTGACTTTCCCGCGCACGTGGCCACGGCCACTTCCCACTTCATCCTCGTATTCTCCACGGCCACGGGCACCGCTACACAGCTTTCACTGAGGCATGTGCAGCTAGGACCGGCTCTCAGCATGGCGGCGGGGGCAATAGTGGGCGCTCAGATAGGTGGGGCGCTCTCCAGCCGAGTGAAGGGGCGCTGGATCGTGCGCGGGCTGGCGGGTGCGCTCACTCTGGTGGGCCTGCGGCTCATCATCGGCTAATGATGGACGACACGCAGCTTACCGACGACACTACATACAGGGCAGCCGCAGCCACGCTGAGAGCGGGAATGCTAGCCAGCTTCGCGGCGATGTCCGTGGGGCTGGTCTGGTGGCTGTTGAGCGGCTCGCCCGGCGGAAACGGAGCTGCCTCAAGAGTGATGCCGTTCGACCATATCATGCCGGAACTGCTGTCTCTTAACCCGCTTGCGCTACTCAACCTGGGCGTGCTGCTCCTACTTGCAACGCCGGGGGTCACTCTGATTTCGCAGCTAATCGCATTCGGTATGGCCCGCAACTGGCGCTTCGCGGCTATAACTGCGCTCGTGGGGGCTATTATTCTGGTGAGCCTATCAGTGTCGTTGGGATGGGTTAAGTTGTTCTAGGGCATGTTTTCAAAATGTTAGCCAGACAGCCACCAGAATGACAAAGTTGAGTTGGTTTGTGAAACAGCGACTTTGAATAGGACCGGCTCCACACAACCCCTCTGCAACCAAAAGAGCAGGCAATATCGTATAATAAGGGTGAAGCCCTCTTCTGACCGCGCACGAACACCCGCCTCCCTACGCACTTGCACTAGAATGAGCTATGTATAACCCCAATTCGCCGTCGCCCAACCCTCAGTGGCTGGCATCGCGCGCTACACAGACAGATAATGATGAGTATATGCCGGGGCGGCCCTATCCCCCCGCGCCTAGCTATCTTCCCGAGCCAGTCCCACCTCCCACATCCTTCGCGGAAGGCGTAGGGGCCGTGCGCACATGGCTACGTATTCCCGTTGAACGCCCCATCTGGACCCAGGCGATATTGATCGCGCTAATAGGCATTTTCGTGCTGACGAGTATGCTCGGCCAATCGTTCAACGTCATGCCCACCGAGATGCACGATGTGCTGACCCAGTGGGGCGCGAAGGTCAACTCCGAGGTGGTGCAAGGCCAGTGGTGGCGGCTTGTCACGGCCATGTTCCTGCACAACGGCCTGCTGCATATAGCCTCCAATGGCTATGCCCTCTACGTCATAGGCATGGACCTCGAAGGGTTCTTCGGCAGAGCGCGGTTCCTGGCTGTTTATCTCATCGCTGGGCTGGCGGGCAGCATATCCAGCTTTGCATTTTCGCCTTATTATGCCTCCGGCGTGGGCGCATCCGGGGCCATCTTCGGGCTGATAGGCGCATTGGCCGTCTATTTTGGTATGTATCGCCGCCTCTTTGGTAAGCGTGGCAACCTGCAATTCTGGAATATCATCGTGGTCGTGGTGCTCAATCTCGGCCTGGGCTTCTCCGGCATACTACCGATAGACAACTCAGCGCACATAGGTGGCCTGGTGGCAGGCGCACTGGTCGGCTATGTTCTCAGCCCGCGTTACGCCCTCGGAGAGTGGGAAACGTACAACGTGCGGAGTGTGGTAAATACCAACAAAGGCAGGCTACCCTGGATCGCTGCCGGCCTCCTGACGTTGATAATCGTTGCCATCTTCTTTATCGTCTTACTACTATTCACCCACGGCTTCGTAACGCCCAACTATATCGGTTAACGCTGTGCCGCGTATTGCGTAACTAACAACTCCCCAGGAGCGCCTTTTGAGCACTGAATACCTCTGGACCCCCTGGCGCATGACATATATTAGCGGAGCCTCATCCGGCGAGCAGTCATCTGAGCCAGGCAAAGAGCGAGAGCTTGCGGCTGATGCAGTGCCAGGCAGTGGGCAAAAGTCGGAAAGCCCTGGTTGCGTGTTCTGCGACTGTGTGTGCCTGCACACTTCGAGCGACCGCGAGAACTTGATCCTCATGCGGGGCGCGCACAACTTCGTGATCCTCAATCTCTACCCCTACAACTCGGGCCACCTGATGGTCGTGCCATACAAGCATACAGCCGACTTCGCAGGCCTGGATAGCGATACCGTAAGCGAGACCATGTCGCTGGTACAACGGATGTTGCGCGCTCTGGGTGCCGAGTACAGTCCAGAGGGCTATAACATGGGGATGAACATCGGCAAAGTGGCGGGGGCGGGCGTGGCCGACCATGTACACATGCACGTGGTGCCCCGATGGGCAGGCGACACCAACTTCATGCCGGTTGTTGGTTCGACAAAAGTAATGCCTGAGCTATTGGAGACGACCTACGACAGGTTGAAGCGACGGCTGGAGGGGTAGGCGTCCCTGAATACACATCACTTGCCCGCGCTCATCATTCTCATTCTCCCTTTACTCCATGACGCCGCTGACGCAGCGCAGCCGCAAGCAAGTATAGTTCCGCCAGTTCGGGCCTGCTATCTAACGTGAATCTGCGTACCGCTTCTGCGAGTGGCAATACATCAACGCTCACCACATGCTCTCCACCCTCCTGCGGTGCGCCCGATATTTCAACATCCCCATACCCGACGAGCCGCCAAAAATCGGGGTGAGGTATATGTGGGCGGAAAGGACCAGGCGCAGACGAGTGGCATATCCACGCACCAAACAGCTCAAACTCTAGCATCCGTGCCCCTGCTTCCTCCAGCAGTTCGCGGCATATTGCCTCCCTATAGCTTTCTTCTGGCTCAAGCGTGCCGCCCGGTATCTCCCAGCTACCATCCTCCAATCGCACCATCACTACCCTGTCACCCACAAACGGCACAATGTTCACATTGCTTACGGGATCAGAGGATAGCAACTTGTCAACCAACATAAAACGGCACTGTACGTAGTCCCATTCAGCCGGACTGAACAGGTTTGGGTAATCGGACCCTGGGTCGGTGGGTTGCTCCTCAAGCACAGCTAGCATACTTCATAAAGGAATACACCCCATCCCTTAGCAACAGCACTCTCCACTAAAGACTCGCCAGAAATTCGGCCACACGGCGATTGTATTCCTCCGGCTTCTCAAGCGGCAGCATATGGCCTGCCCCCTCGACAACCTCCATGCGCGAGCCTGCAATACGGCTGTACAGGTACTCGCTGTATTTGGGTGGGGTCATGGCATCCTGCACGCCGACGATGCACATGGTGGGCACGGCAATCTCGCCGACTTGCGACATGACATCAAAGCGGTCGCATGCCTCGTAGTCGCCTGTGGTCACGTCCTGGGGCGTTCGTAGGATGTGACGGCGCACGCCCTTCAGCCTTATCTTCTGCTTGTACGTAAGAGGCTTATGCAGGGGCGCAAAACTCTGCTCGACAATGAGATCTACTGCCGCCGGATAGTTGGTCCGCAGGAGTTGCAGGAGTTGAGGGAGCACACGCAGGCGCGCACCTGTGCCTGTAAGCACAATGCCCGCAAGCCATTGTGGGTGCCTCAATGCCAGCGTGAGGGTAATCGCCCCGCCCATTGAATGCCCATTCAGCAATACTCTTGAAAGCCCGGCCTCCTCCACATACCCGGCCACCCAGTTTGCATACTCATCAACAGACCGCATCCCGGCACCCATCGAAACCCTGCTAAGCGCATCAGCGTGCCCCGGCAAATCGAGGTAATGCGCGCCAGGGAAAGCAGAAAGCTGCTCATGCCAAAAGTCGGAACTAGAGCCTGCCCCGTGAATAAAGACCAGGGTGATGGACGTTGAGTCATCGGTCATGGGTGTTAGGTCTTGAGCACTCCTTCGTGTTACGCTCCATATCACGGTACGCTTATTCGATTCCGGCCATTATAACACCAAGGGTCGCTGCGGAAAATGCCGATGGTCGCGTATGTAAGTGTTCAGAGTAGGGGTGCAAAAGCCATTGTAGGGGCAGGCACGGGGCCTGCCCTCGTTGGATAGTAGCACCCAACTCATACAGCAGACCACCAGGGCAGGCACGGGTCCTGCCCCTACAGCCATTCCTCTATCCTAAACCTGAACACTTACGTCGCACATCAGGGATTGCCAGTCTAGTGTTACAATGTTAGAATGGAGGTTGTATGGGTACTCAGTAGGTAATGGGAACAGGCGCACCCACCAGTGTAGGAATATATTGTACTTATCCGAGATTATAGGCAAAAAAATATATGATCCCCAGGGAAACAGACTGGGGAAAGTGCGCGACCTGGTGGCCGAGCTTTCGGCTACTGTGCAAGTCACGGGTGAGGAAGCTGTCGAAGCGCCTGTCGTGCTGGTTGACACCATTGATGAAGCCCAGGAGCGCGATGTGCCTTATATAAAGGGCGTATTGGCGCGTACCGGGCGCAAGCAAGTACCGTTCTTCCTGCCCACCTCCCAGGTGGAGAGCATCGATGCGCATGGCGTTCGACTTAGCTCGGCACGGGTGGATCTGCAGACATACGAACGGCGCGCCAGCGAAATCCTCCTCAAGCGCGATCTGTGGGATAAGCAGGTGATTGACCTTGACAGCCGCAAAGTAGTGCGCGTAAACGACATAGTGATGGTCGAGGGCAAAGCCGTGCAGCCAGTCGCAGGCCAGGGCAAACTATCTCAGGCGCTACGGTTGCCACAGGGCACGCGGTGGTGGGTGCGCGGGGTAGATGTAGGTTTCGGCGGATTGGTGCGCAGACTCAGGGTTGCAAACCTGGTGCAGAGCCTGACCAACAAAGCTATAAGTTCGCATATAGTGCCCTGGCGACACCTCGACGTGTTCGGCTCCAACGTGCCCGGCGGCGTGGCCATACATCACAAGAAGCTAGCCAAACTCCACCCCGTGGAGATAGCTCGCATCACCGACTCGGTGAGCTACTTACAGGGCGCGGAAATCATCGCCTCGCTGAACAACACGCTCGCCGCCGACACGCTTGAGGAGATAACCTCGGTGCGCCAAACGGATATAGTCGAGCAGATACCAGACGCTCGCGCCGCCGACATAATCGAGGAGATGGCCCCCGACGAGGCAAGCGACCTGCTTGCCGAGCTATCTGAGGAAAAGGCCGGGGCGCTGCTCGAACAGATGGACGACGAAGAAGCCCAGCCGATACGCCATCTAATGCGCTACTCGGAAAGCAGCGCGGGCGGCATCATGACAACCGATTACGTGCGCGTGCTGCCCGACATGACGGTGGGACAAGTAATCGAAGCAAACAGGTCTGTATTCATGTCCGCCGACCTGATCTATTATATGTACGTGGTGGACGACCTGCAACACAACGAATTGGTGGGCATCATAACGGTGCGCGACTTGCTGGTGCAGGAGCGAGAGTGCCCCGTAAGCAGCTTCATGCTCAAGGAAATACTCACGGCGCGGCCCGGCGAAAACAAGAGAGAAGTGGCTCGCAAAATGGCCGAATACAACCTTCTAGCCCTGCCCGTCGTGGACAAATTGGGCATCCTCTCCGGTGTGGTAACAGTGGACGACGCTCTCGACTCTCTCCTCCCCGAAGGCTGGCAAAAGCGTCTGCCCAGAATATTCAGTTGAAAGTTCTGGGCGAAACGTTGAAAGTAGCACTCCCTATTTTTCAACTTTGAATTTTCGACTCGGAACTTAGAAGATGGCTAAGGAAGCAGCACAGATAGATAGTCCAATCGAGGTGGAAGCAACACCGGGTGGGTCGGCAATCACACCCAAGCGTCGTTATACCCCCTCGGTTGATACGCTGCCCACAGGCCCTGGGCGCTTATTGAAGCTGCCTCAGTTATTCGTCATGAAACGGCTGCGGCGTATGCGGTTCTACCCTTACGTCGCCATCTTAGGCCCCGGCATCGTTTCGGCGGCAGCGGGCAACGACGCGGGTGGTATATTCACATACGCATCCAACGGCGCGACCTTCGGCAATTCTATGCTGTGGGCTATGCTGATCGTGACTGTCAGCCTGGTAATGGTGCAAGAGATGTGCGCACGCATGGGTGCCGTCACAGGCAAAGGCCTCTCCGATCTGATACGCGAGCAGTTCGGCGTAGGCTGGACTCTGTTGGCGGTGCTCGTGCTGTTCATCGCCAATACCGGCGTGACTATATCGGAGTTCGTCGGTATCGCGGCAGCACTCAGCCTGTTTGGTGTACCGGCGTGGCTGGCGGTGCCCCCGATCGCCTTCCTCATCTGGTGGCTGGTCACCAAAGGGTCTTACCGGGTGGTAGAGCGGGTTTTCATGCTCCTGTCGCTCGTCTTTATCTCCTACATCATAGCCGCTTTTATGGCAAAGCCGAACTGGGGTGGGGTGGCAGGAGGACTCTTCCACCCCACCCTCAGCCTCAACCAGGCAGCTCTGGCAGCCCTCGTGGCCCTCATCGGTACGACTATAACACCATACATGCAACTCTTCGTGCAGTCGTCCGTGGTCGAGAAAGGCGTCACGCCACGCGACTATAAGTACACCCGCTTCGATACTGTGTTTGGCGTCATCTTCTCAGACCTCGTATCTATCTTCATCATCATCGCAACGGCGGCCACTCTCTTTACGCAGCACAAGCAGGTCAATAACGCATCCGATGCGGCCCTCGCTCTGGCGCCATTTGCCGGGCCGGGCGCGACCGTCCTTTTCGCCGTCGGCCTGTTTGGAGCTTCAATGCTCGCTGCGGGTGTGCTGCCCCTGGCTACCGCGTATTCCGTGACTGAGTCGCTCGGCTTCGAGAAGGGCGTGAGCATGTCGTTCCGCGAGGCCCCCGTGTTCATGGGCCTGTTTACGGCGCTTATAGCGATAGGCGCGCTTATCGCTATGATCCCCGGTCTGGACCTTGTGGGCGTACTGCTGATCGTGCAGATCCTCAACGGCTCCCTGCTGCCTATCCTGCTAGTGTTCATTGTGCGGCTAGCTAGTAACAAAGAAATCATGGGCCAATACGCCCTCGGCCCTATATACAAGCTGCTGGCGTGGGCCACCGTGGTGACTATAACAGTCGCCGTGGTGCTGATGCTCTTCACTACCCTCTTCCAGTAAGTGTTCAGAGTAAACATGTCCCTCATGTCACCAGGGGTAATGAAAATAGCTGCTGACCCTCTACCCTCGTTTCCAATTGCATAGAGGCATGCCTGAAAATAGGGTAGGCAATTCGCCGTGCTACGGTTCAAAACGACAGTAGACTATGATAATATATCTTTACGCATGACATAACATACCATGCTGCTATCTTTCACGAACGGGTCGGGCGCACGTGCCGAGCGTGGGGAGAAATTGGCTATGGGGTATGGAGAACAGAGAGGGATCTGGATTTGGGGAGCAGGGGATGCCGGCTACGGAGGCGCGAGTGGGGCGGGAGCTAATCGCAAGGTACGCATCCTCATCGTAGACGACCACCCGCAGTACAGGCGTGGGCTGTGCGCTCTCTTCGAGATAGAACCCGACATGGAAGCCGTGGGCGAAGCGGGACCTGGACTTGAGGCGCTGGCTCAGATTGACCGCATCAGGCCCGATATAGTGCTGATGGACGTGAATATGGCGGGCATGGACGGCATGGAGGCCAACTCGCCGACACTCATCCCGATATAAGCGTTATCATGCTCACGGTGTTCACTGGAGAAGAGCACCTGAGACAGGCCCGCCGGGCGGGGGCAAGCGCCTACGTGCTCAAGGATGCAGGCAGCAAGGTGCTGCTCCAGACTATCCGCGACGTTGTGCAGGGCGAAATGCCCCTGTTGCAAGACAAAGACCCCGTCGCCGGCATGGCAGCGGAGGAAGGCGAGCAACTATATAGCCCCACCGCAGATACCGGCTCACCACTCTCCGCGAACGAGCGCGCCATCCTCAAGTATCTCGCTAACGGTCTCACTAACGACCAGATTGGCCGGGAAGTTGGCATGTCCGACATCATGGTGCGTACCTACCTCGAAGAAATCTACCGCAAGCTGGACCTCTCCGGGCGCGACGCTGCCATCCAGTACGCGCTCTGGCAGGGTATGGGATAGTAGCAAGTTCAAAGTACCGAGTGAAAACGAAAACGAGGAGAAGCGACCATGTCTGAAATAGCTCCTGAAGCTACACAGTTTAACAATGCTACTTTTGCCCGTATATTCAGGGAGATCGCGGCTATGGTCGAGTTGAAGGGCGAGTCGCCGTTCAAGTCGCGGGCCTACAGGTCCGCCTCTGACACATTCGCTAACCTGGGTGAGGACATCAAGCAGGTGTGGCGCGAGGGACGCGTAGACGACCTACCAGGCATCGGCAAAGCCATCACCGAGAAGGTGGACGAACTGATGCGCACCGGCCACCTGCGCTTCTACGACCGCCTCATCACCGAGATCCCCCCGGCTCTTATCACTCTTACCGAAATCCCCCACGTTGGCGCCAAGACCGCCATGATGCTCTACCAAAAGCTGGGCATACAGAGCATCACCGATCTCGAAAAGGCGCTCGACGATGGGCGCATCCTCACGGTGCCCGGCATAGGCGAAAGAAGCGTTGGGACGATACGGCAGGGCATCGAGACGATAAAGCGGAGGAGCGCCGAGAAACGTGAACTGCTAGGCGTCGCCCTGCCCGTGGTGAGGCAAATTATCTCGCTGCTCAAGGAGAAATGCCCAGGCAACATAGACAGGATCGAGGTGGCAGGCTCGGCCCGGCGCTGGAAACCAACCGTGGGCGACCTCGACATCCTGGCGACCGCAGCCGACTCTCTGAAGGTGATAGACTGCTTCGTCAAGCTACCGATGGTCGGCACTGTCGACTCGCGGGGCGAGAACAAGGCCACCGTGCGCCTGCATAATGACCTACAGGTAGACCTGTATGTGCTCTCGCTCGAGAACTACGTGCCGCTACTCAACCATTTCACAGGCTCACGAGCGCACAACATCAAGCTGCGTGACCGGGCGATCCGCATGGGCTACCATCTCAACGAATACGGCCTCACCACCAAGAGCGGTGAGCGAGTACACGTCGGAACCGAAGCCGATATTTATCGCACGCTCGGCATGGACTGGATGCCGCCCGAAATGCGCGAGGACAGGGGCGAAATCGAAGCCGCCGAGCACCATGCACTGCCTCTGCTGGTGGAGATAGCCGACATCAAGGGCGACCTGCATTGCCACACAGACTGGAGCGACGGCACCGAAAGCGTGCTCGCAATGGCGCGTGCGGCCAAAGCAAAGGGCTACCAGTACATCGCCATCACCGACCACAGCCAGGGCCTGACTGTGGCGAACGGACTGACTGTAGAGAGGCTGCGTGCCCAGCGCACGGAGATAGAGGAGGCACAACGCGCCATCGGCCCCGACTTTCGCATCTTCCACGGCACCGAGATGGAGATAAAGCTGGACGGCACGCTCGATTTCCCCGATGAGGTGCTTGCCTGGCTGGACATCGTGGTGGCCTCGGTGCATAGCGGTCTGCGGCAACCGGGCGAGCAGGTTACACAGCGTACGCTCAACGCGGTGCGCAACCCGAACGTGGACATCATCGCCCATCCCACGGGCCGTCTCATCAACCATCGCGAGCCATCAGACATGGACGTAAGCGCCGTCATTCGCGAGGCTGTCCGCACTGGCACCGCCCTCGAAATCAACTCGTCCCCTGAGCGCCTCGATCTCGACGACATCTACGTGAAAGAGGCGATGGAGGCAGGCTGTCTCCTCTCGGTGGACACAGACGCCCACCACCGCGACAACTACAACCTGCTCGAATATGGCGTCCACATCGCCCGTCGAGGCTGGGCCACTGCCGATAGAATACTCACCGCTTGGGACCGCGAGAAGCTGGAGGGTTGGCTGAAACGTGATGAGTGAAACGTGGAGTCACTTACTAAATAGCATCTCGATGTCCGGCAGCCCTGTTTAGCAAGCCGTATCACGTTTCACTCGTCACGCCTCCAGCATGCTATAATTCCTCATGCGCCCCAAGTTCAACCTGTCTGCTCGCCGCTTCCTTTCCCCCGACTTTCTTATCATGGCGGCGCTTTTCATCTTTGCCTTCTCGCTCCGAATCCAGGGTATAAGCGGCTCACTCCCCTATGTGGGGCACCCCGACGAGCCAAAGGTGATCGACTCGGCCATACATATCGTCAAGTCGGGCGACCTCAACCCGCACCTGTATATCTGGCCCTCTTTCTACATATATTTGCAGGCGTTGCTGCTCAAGCTCCACGTATTGTATGGCAACCTGCGCGGCTACTACGCCGGGACGCAATCGCTGCCCGATGTCACCCATATTTTCACGCAGGACGTGGGCGTATACATGTGGGCGCGTGCGTTGGCCGCGTTTATCGGCGCTATCACCATCCCTGTGCTCTACATCGTGGGCAAAGAGATGTTCAACGGCAGCAGGCGGGTGGGCGTGGTGGCGGCGCTCATGCTGGCGGTATCGCCCCTACATGTGCAGTATTCCCACTTCGCGCTTACGGATGCTCCACTAGGTCTCATGGGGCTGCTTGTGCTTTGGGCATCGTACAGACTCAGCCGCACGAGTGTGCGTGGGACCACGATCTTGCGCGATCCGCTCTTCTGGGCGGCGGCGCTGTCGGGGTTGCTTGTGGGCGTGGCTACTGGCACCAAGTACAACGGCCTGTATCTTGGGTTGGTGGCTGCTATCGCCTGGGTCATGGCATGGCGGCGCAACCGGTTCAACAGGCCGCCGAGAAGTCAGTTGTTAGCGTCGCTTGCGGCCATACCTCTTTTTATGGCGCTCGGCTTCCTGCTGTGCGAGCCGTATGTGCTGCTCGATTGGCCTGCTTTCTCGCAGGGTTTCGCCTTCCAGGTGCGCGCCTATCTCCCAGCCGACAACCTCGATCAGGTGACGGCCTCCATCCAGCGCCACATCACCGACCTGGGGGAAAGCGATATGCACTTCTTCATGCCTGCCTTCCTGGGCACATTCGCCGTGCTCGCTAACCCGCCTGTGCGCAACCGAGCCTGGCTGCTAGTCATCTTCCCCGCTTTCTACCTGCTCGCTATGAGTCGCTTCACCCTCACCTATGTGCGCAATCTGATAGTCACCCTGCCATTCCTGGCTATCCTGTCGGGCTATGTAATAGACCTCGTGGCTATGCAGCTAACCAGCATAGGCCGGGGATACGTGCAGCAAATTCAGGGCAGGCAGGTGTGGGGAACCGTGCGCTGGGCGATGGTAGGGGTGGCGCTGGCGTTCGTAATATGGGAGCCACTTCGTATCTCCCGCAACTACAGCAATTCAATGGCCGATCCAGACAGCCGCAACCTGGCGTGGGCATGGATGCAGGAGCAGATGCGCACACACGTCCGCTTCGCCGCAGAGCTACACCCGTACCAGGTGCAGGATTGGCCCGATGTGCTCACTTTTGACGTAGAGAACCCCGACGATCCACACCCACTCACGATGCGGCCCCCCGAATGGTACGCACAACACGGCTATGACTATATTGTGCTCAACTCCAACCTGAAAGACAAACAGCGCGACCCCGCGATATGGCCGGGCTACCAGAAGCTACGTGAGGTAAAGAAGTTCGCGGGTGACAAAGAGGGCGGCAAGGGGCCCACCCTCACGGTTCTGGCGGCCAATGCGGATGGGAAGATTGACCTTCACATTCCGGCCATGTACAGCAAAGACGCTCGGCTTGAGGACTTCGGTACACTGGTGGCTTATGACATCGCGCCCGTTACGAACACCGACGTATTAGTAGACCCCACGGCAGTGTCGCCCAAACAAGGCGTCTATAAAGCTGGACAAGCTATCGGCCTCAACATGTACTATCGTGCCCTCAGAGATGGTCGGCCTGGAGACCCAAACTGGCAGGTGTGGGTCCATATGGTGGACCCTGCTACGGGCAATACCGTAGCCCAACTCGATGTGCCGCCGCTCTCTGGCCAGTGGAAGCAATACCCAGGCATCACACAGCAACCACACCCTGTAAAAGAGTGGCACCAGGGCGAGTTGCTGGGGGGTATATACAATTTCGCTCTGCCCACCAACCTGAAGCCAGGCAAATATCGCATCGAGACTGGGATGTGGGTGCCGCCTGATGGACCCGACGCAAAAGTGAGCTATGGCCCTGGGGAGAAGCCCACACCAGATATGCCCGCCGACCGTGTGGTGCTTGGGGAAGTAGACGTGCGGTAGCAAGCAGAGATGCAAAGGCCTCCAGCGCATAGCCGGAGGCCTTTGCTTAGCTATATCTTGTATAGGAGGCACCCACTAAACCGAAGCAGCATCCTGCTCCGCATACTGGTGGTTGCCCTGCCTGCTGTGCTCGCCCTCCGCGAACTCCTCCACCATCTTGCGATTGAATGCAGGGATGTCGCCGGGATTGCGGCTCGTAACGAGACCCTTGTCGGTCACCACCTCGCGGTCTACCCACTCGGCGCCTGCGTTACGAAGGTCGGTCTGCAACGAAGGATAGGATGTCATCGTACGGCCCTTTATCATGCCCGTTTCGATCAGCGTCCAGGGACCATGACAGATCGCGGCGATAGGCTTCTTCGCGTCTACAAAGCTCTGGACAAACCTCACTGCCTCCGGGTTCATACGCAATTTGTCTGGATTCATTACCCCGCCTGGCAGCAGCAGAGCATCATATTCACTGGCCTGCGCACTCTTCAGTGCCACGTCTACCGGCAATTCATCGCCCCAATCGGTGTGGTTCCAGCCTTTGACCTTGCCTTGCTCCGGCGATATGATCTGCGTCTGCGCGCCCGCCTGTTCCAGAGCCTTCTTCGGCTCGGTTAGCTCCACCTGCTCAAAGCCATTCGCAACTAGGATCGCTACTTTCTTTCCTTTAAGTTCGTTAGCCATTCTTACATATCTCCTCGTATATTAGAATTAATAGGAAACAATTCGAATCGAATCGTCTCCTGTGGCTCGGAGGGGTGGTGAGGTTGCCAATCTCCTTGTGGCGTTGACCACGCAGGAAAGAACGATCCCCACCCCTTTAGGGCGGTTATGAGTCTCGACCGTATCTTGTGGCTTCCTGTACGATATGGACTGACCACGCATCACGAGGTTAGACTTTACTGCCCACATGCCCTGATAGTTAGCACGTTTATGCGAACGTAGCTACCTCTTCTAACTCTTCTCATCTTTCATTACGTACAATTATGGAGGCTTTGGTATGATCAATTCGGGTTCTCCTGTTTCTGCTCAGGAACAAGCATATCGGCATTTCGTTGGTATTGATGTCGCCGCAAATACCGCTACCGCCGCCTGGCTTAGCTTTGACCATGGTTCCACCTCAAACACCACGACTGGCACAGGCACACACACGGGCACTGTCACGGGCACTGTCACGGGCACAGGCAACGGCGTGGGCAAGAGCATCATGATCGAGCAATCTCCGGCCGGATTTGCCTCTCTGCAAAGGGGTCTAGAGGTCTCTCAAGTCACACCGGCTGAGACGTTGGTGGTGCTTGAGGCTACCAGCACATATTGGATACGACTTGCGACCTTTCTTGCTGAGAGTGGTTATGATGTCTCGGTGGTCAACCCCAAGCAAGCCCACGACTTTGCCAAGGCCATGCTCAAGCAGGCTAAAACTGATGCTATTGACGCTCAAATGCTTGCTCAACTTGCCATGCGCTTGCAACCCGCTGTCTGGACACCACCGCCCAACATTTATCATCAACTCCAGCAGCGTCTAGCACATCGCGATACCTTGCTTGATATCCGCCAGCAGGTTCGCAACCAACATCACGCCCTGCTCAACAACTCCGTAGTAGTCGAAAGTGTTACCCGACAAATGACCGACCTCATTGCTGCCATAGATAGCCAACTCCATGAGTTGGAAAGGGAACTCAGCATCATCATTGAGCAAGACTCTGATTGGGCCAACAGTATCGTGCGGTTACAAAGTATTCCGGGCATTGGCTTGATTACCGCCTCTCTGTTGGTAGTGCTCACTCTCAACTTCACGACCTGTCCAACTCCCCAGTCGGCTACGTCTTATGCTGGACTTGCTCCTCACCCGCGGCAATCAGGTAACTTTCATGGACGTGCTCAACTGGGTAAGCATAACAACAGAAGACTGCGCACGGCGTTGTACATGGCGAGCTTGAGCGCTGCACGATACAATCCGGTTGTCAAGCCCTTCTATGACCGGTTGAGAGCGGCCGGCAAACCGGTGAAGGTGGCTCGCTGTGCGGCAGCTCGTAAACTGTTGCACGTGGCCTGGGCAGTTGCTACCAAGAAGCATGAGTTTGATCCTCATTACTCGACCCATTCCATTCTTCCCCAATGTCTTCCATCTCAGTCCCAAACTTGTCTCCCAGCTTGACATTTCAATACCGTATCTTTCCTATTAAATAACGTCGCGTACTTAGTTTTCGTACCACTCCGGCTTTAGGCGCGTTCCCAGGCTAGGGCTGATGCAAAGTCTCAAAGGCAGCAAACTGAGCGCACAAACCACACATTGTCATTCCTCATTACGTTCGGAATCGATTGGCCCTTGTACACAGTTGCAATCTTGCCGCTTACTTTCTCTAATTCAGCACTGTCCCATACCTACCCGATTCCGAATGTAGTGAGGAATGACACAAGGCAGTTTGGCACTGCATCTTGCTACATGCATGTCTTTGACACAGCCCTGACCCCTCTGTGCAAATGATTGACACATGCCTGCAAGGGGAGTAGCATCCCCGAAACTGATGAGCCGCATGACGTGGGCTGGTGCGGCTGCTGAAAAGGATGCTTTACCATGCGCATAGATTGGATATTGCTGGCTTTGTTGAGCCTTTTATGGCTGGCGGCAGGGGGCATTCCCTGGGGCACAATCCGACTCAGGAAAAAATGACATCGTCTGACCCTGTTGTGTTGCTTGATCGCGAGGCGATACGTCGCGCCCTCACGAGGATCGCGCACGAGATATTAGAGCATAACGCAGGTTCAGGCGATGTGGCTCTTGTGGGCATAAAAACGCGCGGGGAGATGTTGGCTCTGCGCCTGGCGGCTCTTATAGAGAAGTTTGAGGGGAAAGCCGTGCCAGCCGTCGTGCTTGACATTACGCGCTACCGCGACGACAGACCCAATCTTCGTAGCCAGGGTCTGGAACCGGACGCGCAAAGCTTTGCACCTGGCTTTGAGGTAGAGGATCGCACGCTCGTGATCGTGGACGACGTATTTTACACCGGACGCACCGTGCGGGCCGCAATTGATGCGCTGATCAGCAAAGGGCGGCCCGCCAGCATACAACTGGCCGTACTGGTGGACAGGGGCCATCGTGAGCTACCGATCCGTGCCGATTACGTGGGTAAGAATGTGCCCACCTCACGGGCCGAGCGCGTCCAGGTGCATCTCGATGAGATTGATGGCGTGGATGAGGTACTTTTGCTCAGAGCAGCGGGCTGAGTATTTGCAGGGCATTGCGTGCAGATATATCTCATGTGCGGATTGTCGGTTGAACCCGCTCTCCTGGCTTGTGCTACCCGCTCGATCTGCAAACACACCTAACTTACTCGCTTTATCCTCGCGCCCAAAGCTTCCAGTCGCGACTCTATGGCTTCGTAGCCACGGTCGATCTGGCCGACATTGAAGATGGTGCTTTTGCCTTGCGCGCAGAGGGCGGCTTGCAGGAGGGCCATACCCGCTCGTATGTCGGGGCTGGTGATCTCATCGCCTCTTAGTTGCGACTTGCCTACTACCACCGCACGGTGGGGATCGCACAGCACGATACGAGCGCCCATGCTGATGAGGCGGTCCACGAAGAACAGGCGGCTCTCGAACATCTTCTCGAATATCAGCACCGTGCCCGCCGACTGCGTGGCCGTGACGAGCGCGATGCTCATCATGTCGGAGGGGAAGGCGGGCCAGATGCCGTCGTCTATCTTCGGCACGGCATCATGAATATCGTAGGCGACCCTCAACTCCTGCCCGCCCGGTACAACGATGTCCTCGCCCTCGACTCTGATCTGCACGCCGAGCTTATTGAACACCAGATTGGTCATACGCATGTGCTGTGGTACGGCCTTCTTGATGCGTATTTCGCCGCCTGTCACAGCCGCGAGGCCGATGAAACTGCCAATTTCGATATGGTCCGACATGATCATGTGCTCGCCGCCATTGAGGTGGTCCACGCCCCGTATGGTGATGGTGTTGGAGCCGATGCCACTTATATGTGCGCCCAGGCTATTGAGCATATGGCAGAGGTCTTGCACGTGAGGCTCGGCGGCGGCATTGCAAATGGCGGTTTCGCCCTCGGCCAGCACTGCGGCAAGGATCGCTTGCTCGGTGCCGGTGACGCTGGCCTCATCCAGGAAGATAGTGGCCCCCTGGAGCCTGCCGTTGGCTGTCATGATATACTGGTCGTTTTCGATCTCGATGGTAGCGCCCAATGTCTGCAAGGCGATCAGGTGGGTATCTATGCGTCGCCGTCCGATTGCGTCGCCGCCCGGCTGCCCTACGATCGCATGCCCTGTGCGCGTCAGCAACGGTCCGGCCATCAGGATCGAGCCGCGCACTCGCGCTCCCAGGTCGCGGTCGGGCTGCTCTATCGGCCCTTTGGCCTGTATGGTAACAGTGTGCGTCGTGGCGAGTCCTGATGCTTCGACCTCGACACCCATCCCCGCCAGCATCTCCAGCAGGGTACTCACGTCGGCTATGTATGGCACGTTGCGCAAAGTAACAGGCTGGTCGGTCAGCAGGCAGGCCGCCAGCATCGGTTGGGCAGAGTTTTTGTTCCCCGCGGGCATGATCTCCCCGTTCAGAGGCTGCCCGCCTTCCACGATCAATCTTTCCATAAATCTCCTGGACGTGAAGCGTAACACGTAAAGCATAATTCGTGATACGTCTTACTGAAAATGACAGATTACCCCAGCGGTTGAAATCGCAGACTATATACTAGATTTACGAAGTCCCGACTGCGTGGACTGGATTTGGTCACAAGGCTAACTTAGTCACACAGGGCGATTTGGTAACTGTTGCCTACAGTTTCAACTGCCGGGCGTTGTTGCCCCCTGAATTGTGGATAATCACCGGACGTGTTGCGCCTTATGCCTTACGCGTTATGAGCTACTTACTTGCTTTTAGAGTCAAGCTGTAATAGAGGCTGCTGTCTGGGCCTGGGGCTTTTAGTTTGAGCCAGTTGGTGCCCGCCTGCAAAGCATCACCCGATAGAAGCACCGACACAGTATCGGTGTCCTCTGTGGATATAGCTGCATGGCCGTCCGCCGGGGGCTGATCCAGCTGCACTGGGCGGTCGTTGATGGTGATGTCAGGAGTGCCGCGTTTGAGATGTAGGCTTTCCTGCGTGGCATACAGCGACAGCGACCAGACGGCCCCGGCTGTGGCAGAGGCGTTGTTCCATCCCAGCCCGTGTCGGGTCTCCATGAGAGCCTGAGCGTATTCACGGGCCAGGCTATCATATCCGGCGGCGTCTCTCTTGCCTTTGATGGCTGCGTTACCTGGCGTGGCTTTGCGAACGGAGGCGCTTGCCGAGAGGGAAAGCTCCAGCAGGGGAGCAAGCGCCACGCTATCCTCTTTGACCTCGGTGGGTGTGACACCGTCCAATATAACTAGCGCGTCGCCACTATCACCTGCTTGCCAGAGTGCCAGCGCCAGCCATGCCTGCCCCGACGTGGATAGCCTGGCACCGGTAGCGCCCCTAGAGATATATTGCATCAGTGGCCGCACCTG